>CAJWBW010000118.1:0-5622 GCA_913020415.1 uncultured Phycisphaerae bacterium
GGACCACCTTCCAGTGTTCGCCGACGGTGTCGAGGGGCTCCGAGACGATCAAGATCGATTCCGGTGGAAGGGTGTAGGTCGCTCCCGAAGCCTCCAGCAGCGCCGCCTCCGACGTGCTGTGGTACAGCGAGGGCGGCTCGCCGTGGCTTGCGTAGCGGTACGCATGCAGGGACGTTCCATCCGAGGCGGCCACGGTCATCTTGAAGGGGTCCTTGATGCCGGCCGCCTCGCGTTCGTGCTCGACCACTTCGATCATCCGCTGGATTCCCGCCTTGGGCGATTCCATGAAACCGAAGGTCAGGGCCAGTTGGAACATGGTCTCCGTGTCGGTCGCCCCCCGCATGGTTGCGAAGATTTCCGGTGCGATGCGTGAAACCAGGGCATGACGCATGGCGGCGAAACCGTGTATTTCACCATTGTGCTGGAACATCCAGTTGTCGTACCGGAACGGATGGCAATTGGATCGGACCACTTCCGTCCCCGACGACGCCCGGACATGACAGAGAAAGAGATTCGACCGGATGTGTCCCGCGATGTCGCGAAAGTTCGCGTCGTTCCAGACCGGACGGACATCGTGGTACACCCCCGGGCGACCGTCATCGCCGTACCAGCCGACACCGAATCCATCCGCGTTGATTTCGTAGGTGGACTGCCTGGCATGCCGGGACTGATCGATCATGGAATGCTCCGGCTTGAGCAGCAGCTCATCCATTCGAACCGGTTCACCGATGTAGGCCAGCCATCGACACACGCGGGAGTCTCCTTCGTTGCGGGCATCATACCGGGTGACCCGATGAACAAACCCCTGCCGGCAACCGTGCCGACAGGGGCGTGAGAAGAGAGACGTAAAGTGAATCAGCGACCGGCCGAAACCTTGAGCACCGCCATTCGCCGGCTTTTCCGAAGCACGTCGATGGTTCCGGGTGCCCCACCGCGGGTGAGCATCCAATCGCATCCCTCGATTCGCGCCACGACGTCGTACAGTCCACGCACCGACAGCTGATCGAGCACCTCGCGAACCGTTCCAGACATCCGGAAGGCGGAGGTGGTTCCCTCCTGTGAGGTCATGTCGATGGCGATCGACACCATGCCGCCTCCCCGCTGCAGATCGAAGGTGTTGGCCAGGCTGACCGTCATCACCCCGTGGTGGTACCGACGAGGCCATCGCCCCCCGTCATCCGGCGTGCTTCGTACGAACCGCACCCGGCCGACTACATCCCGCTCGCCCTGACCACACCCCTGGAGAAGCAGAAATGAAAGCAGGATGCCGGTCGGAGTCGAAGCCACCGCCCCTCCCCCACGAACCCATGTTCCTGCTGCACCGAGAAGTCGAAAAAGTCCTGCGAGTGATGTCATGCTCCCACCATCGCCGTTCTGGCAGGAAAGAGGCTGTTTCGTGCGTGAAATCACGAATCTGCCATTTGGCAGCCGTATGACGCATTGGCCATGAAATGAGGGAAAGAAGTCATGCGACTTTTTTCTTTTTAGGGCGTTCGGCCGGCGATCGCGTTTAGGTTTCATGAGTAACGCGTTGTCTGCCCGGTTCGGGAGATCGGGAGAAAGAGCTGGACAGCTTGACCCGCAAGGGACTGTTCGTGGAGAGGAGGCCCACGCCATGAGTGACAACGGACGAAAACGAGAACGTTTGGAACGACTTCTGGATCTCGCCCAGGTGTACAGAGGATGGAATCGCAAGGAGCTGGCTGCTGCGTTGGGGCGGGACCCCACCAAGCTGGTCCCCGGATCCGGAAATCCCAAGCTCGATCTGGTCATGCATCTCGCCGAGGCCCTGGACTGGTCCATCGGAGACGTCAGTGAATGCCTGCTGAAGACCGACGCGCTCGAGGAGCGGGTGGGACGAATGGAACGCCAGACGGGCGAATCGTTCGATGATCTCGATGCCCTTGCCCTCGATGCCCATGAGCAGGGCCGGTATCGCGACATGATCAAGATCGCCGACAGTGCATACGATGTCGCCGACAGCCCGACCGAGCGAGCACTGGCCTGCATTCGTTCATTCGGCGGATGGGACGGCCTGGGACGCTACGGCAAGAGCCTGGAAGCCGCCCAACGTGGACTGATGGAATGTCCGATCGACGACGAGATTCGCCGTGCATTGCAATCGAACCTCGCCAATGCGTACTACACCCTCTGGCATCTGGTGGAGGCACGGGCCACATCGCTCGAACTGATCGAAAACTATTCCAGCACTCCCCCCAAGACGGTCTGGGACCGATGTTCACAGGCCTTCGCCCACTACGTACTCGGCAACACCTACCGGCGTCTGATCGGTACCGAGCCCACGCACGCCGCGTCGCACGCCGACTCGGCCATCAAGCTGCTGACCAGTTGCAGGACTCTCTCCTCGGAACTGGCGAGCGAGGCGCCGTACTGGGAGGCCGTGGCCCGTACCGCGGAGGGCGGAATTCTCGAATCCAGAGTGGTCACGGGTGAACACGATGCCCGTTCCGCCCTTGCGGACATCACGGATGCATTGGGAGACGTGGTCGATCTGGATGCGTTCGACGGCGGCGATGCCATCGAAAGTCATGGTTGGTGGTGCATCTACGGGTGCAACATCGCCATTCGCCACATCAGCGACGAGCGTGACCTGCAACGGTACATGGCGCTGTTCACCAACAAGGCCGATGAGATCGCAAACAAGCTCGACAACTGGTCCATGCGGGAACGCGTCTTCTCGATGCAGTACCACGGACACCGGCGGTTCGTGGGCTGGACCGGCCAGGAGATTCCGATGACGATTGATTCCGAAGACATCAAGATGATCACCGGAACCATGGGTCGATTTCCTCGATTCCGACGAACCGGCTGGAACATCCTCCAGTCGGCGAATGTCGTCCAAGCCTGAGAAAGGAGGCAAGACATGAACACGCTGATTCACAACATGAGATCTAGTGCCATCGTCTGTCTGGTTCTCGGGATTTTCGCCGTACCCGGTCATGCATCCCTCTCCGAGCAACCGGACTTCGAGTTCCAAACCGCACCGCTGACATTGACCTACGTCGACGACTTCATCGCCCATTCCAACCAGGGGGGACGAAACAAGAAGACGCGATTCTTGCACCTGACTCCGGTGAAGCGGTCCATGCCGACCCCCCGGCCCGATGCGGGAACGATGGACGGTCTGCTTGTCGAGGGAATCGTGTCGACCCTGCCGACACGAACGAAGCAATGGGTGGACCCCGCTTCCACACCCGTCATTCTGACCCCCAACAGCTTCAGCAACGGTGGAACGGGGGGAGGCATCGTGCCGGCACCGGGGGCTCTCCTCGTGCTGGGACTCGCCGCCGCCCGTCGACGACGAAGACGGCGCTGAGCACCCCGACGGGCTTGAGGCCCGACTTCAGTGACGAATCGAGCGACCCCGGATCATCCGGGGTCGCTTTGCATGCATTCAGGCCCGGCGCCTGATCCTCGCGATGAAGAATCCGGTCAAACCCGGATCGGTGCCCGGAAGCAATCGGAGGCAATGCTCCATTCCGGCAAGCATCGACTTCCCGTCCCATTCACCAAGCCCGGGCATTCCCCGGGGCATGCCACATGCGATCGGCTCGAGCTCGAATCCGCTTCCCAACTTGCGAAGCACCCGGTCGACGACGACCTCGTTCTCCTCCGGCGCGTAGGTGCAGGTCGAGTAGATGCAGCATCCCCCGCGACGAAGCGTGCGCAGACCCGCGGTCAGCAGCCCCCCCTGACGACGGGCGAGCCGTCGAATGCGCCCCTCGCTCCACTGCGAAAGACCGGCGGGATCCGATTCATGAAGCATGCCTTCGCCGCTGCACGGAGCGTCGACCAGCACCCGGTCGAAGCAGTTGGAGTGACTGGAACCGTAGGCCTCTCCGGGACCACAGGTGATCTCGACCCGATCCAGACCGAACCGCGTGAGCGTGGACCGGAGCTTGAAGAGCCGCTGGCGACTTCGGTCATTGGCCACGAGGATTCCGCGATTGGCCTGGGCGGCACCGATCATGGAGGTCTTGCTGCCGGGCGCCGCGCACAGATCAAGCACGTCGTCACCGGGTGACACTTCCAGCGCGGTCACCGCAGCCATGCTCGAAAGCGACTGAATCCAGATTCGGCCCGACTGGAAGGATGCCGACTCCTGAACCGTCGCACGGTCCCCGTCCTCCAGCAGGAATGCCTGAGGACACCACGCGATCGGCGACGGCTGGAACCCACCCGACTCCAGTTCACCACGGATCTGATTGACGACGTCATCGTCTCCATGAATGCGGACCGCGAGCGGACGTGGTGCGGAGATTGCGGCGAGAATGTCTGCGGTGGAATTCGGACCGACGATGCGGTCCAGTCGCCGACCGAACGCATCCGGAAGCATCACCGTCACGGCGTGCCACCCTCGGCCTGCTCGATTCGTCGGGTCCACAGCGAGCTCTGGGTCCGGTCACCCCTGGACTCGTGCAGGTCACGCAGGCCCCGCATCGCCCTGATCGTCTGCCGATGACCGGATCCGTACCGCTCACTGAGCACCGCGTAGCCCCGATCGAGGAGTTCCTCGGCTGCGTCGTCGTTGCCCAGTTCAAGTTCGCACAGGCCGAGACCGATCTCCTGCTCTGCGGACCGGGGGTGATCCGGCCCGAATGAACGGCGACAGATGTCGAGGGCACGGCGGTACGAATCGCGGGCCGCTTCGTACTGCTCCAACGAATGAAGCACCCGACCCAACACGGCGGAGGCATTCGCGACACTCGGATCGTCGGATCCGTAGCGTTGTTGGAAGATCTGAACCGCTTCTTGCAGATAGGGTTCGGCGTCGAGGTGGTTGCCCTGCTTCTCGAGCACCGTACCGAGACCGAGGAGGGTGTTGCCGATTTCGGAATGACCTTCCGGATAGAACCTGCGACGCTGGGAAAGCGACTCCCGATACAGAGGCTCGGCATCGCTCCATGCTCCACGCTGCCACTGCACCACGGCGAGATTGTTCAGGATGGTCGCGGACATCGGAGACGTGCCGAAGCCGCCCTCTTCGAGATCCGCCAGTGCCTCCGTGTACAGCGCTTCGGCCTCGCCGAGTTCGTTGCGGCGGCGATGAAGTCGCGCCATCGTCACCTTCAGTTCGGTGATGTCCATCGGATCGGAATCGAGCTCACGCTGCCGGAGGGCCAGCGATTCCCTGGTCCGTTCCATGGCCAGTTCGAAATCCCGGCCCCGTTCGGCGACCCGCGCGAGCCCGAGCAGCACCGCCGCCCGCTCACCACTGGCGGTGTCGCCTTCGTCGATCCAGATCGTCAGGGCGGCCTCGAAGGACGCCCGCGACGCCTCGATCTCGCCCAGCACCAGGTAGAGGTATCCGAGATTGAAACGACTCTCGGCAACCGAACGGTGATCCTCTCCCAGCGCATCGAGCCGAAGCTGAAGCGAGTCCTCGAGGTGCGACTTGGCTTCCGGCAGCTTGTCGAGGGCGAGGTACGTGTTGCCGATGGCCTCCAGCATGGCCGCCTGGACCTCCGGCTCGACGCCCGTCGGCTGCTTCGCCAGTCGGGAGGCCTGATCGATCATCTCCCGCACCGTCATTTCGGTCCCGAGGCCGTATTCCGGCTGGAGCGATTCGATGATGTCGGTGTACATGTCCGTCACTTCACC
>CAJWBW010000119.1:0-5610 GCA_913020415.1 uncultured Phycisphaerae bacterium
GCGGGCGCTGAACACCTCGCGGACGAAGGCCATCCCGCCGGGTGGGACGTGGATGAACTTCTTGCGACCAAGCCAGAAGGTCAGGGTCGCGATCGCCATGAGCACTCCCGGCACCCCGAAGGCCCAGTGCGGCCCGTAGTGATGGAGCAGCCATGGCGTTGCGAGGTTGGACAATGCGGCACCGATGTTGATCGACAGGTAGAAGACCATGAAGATCTTCGTCATCCAGACCTTTGCACTGGATTCGCCGAACTGGTCACCGACGTGGGCCGACACGCACGGCTTGATGCCGCCCGATCCCAGGCAGATGAGAATCAGTCCCAGGACGAAGAAGAAGCTCGGATTGAGCGGTTCGTCCATGAAGGGGATCTGGGCCCCCATCAGGGCCAGGGCTCCGTGGCCCAGGCAGTAGACGATCGACAGCAGCATGATCGTCAGGTACTTGCCCAGGAACGCATCGGCGATGAAGGCTCCCAGCAGCGGCGTGATGTACACGGCACCGACGAACCAGTGGTACCAGCTCACGACGTCGCTTTCGCTCATCTGCTCGTCGAGTACCCCACCGGGCATGTAGACGAGCATGGTGCTCATGAAGATCGTGAGGATCCCCTTCATCCCGTAGAACGAGAACCGCTCTGCGGCCTCGTTCCCGATGATGTAGGGAATGCCGCCGGGGAGCTTCGACGATTGTGCGGGAGCGGTACGGTACTTCGATGCCATGGTGGCCTCCTGGACCGGGGATCGGGGTTGAACTGCCGATTGTGGTCCCTGAGACCGCCATGTCAACTTCGGGGTCGGTCAGCCTCCGGCCGGAGGCAGGACCTTCAGCGGAATCGAAGTGGTCACGGGCATCAGGCAGTTCTGGTTGTTGCAGGCCTGCCAGGTGATCGTGAAGCCCACGCTGCGGCCGATGTCGCCGGTTCTGGTCACGGTGATGGGGATCTCGACGGTATGTGAATAGACGTTGACCTGTCCGTCGGGGCCCCTGAACGACTCGCCGGAGGGATAGTCCGCCTGAACACGAACGCCATTGGCCAGACTGGTGATGGCCAGCGGAACGACGAACGGATCCGACTGGACCGGAGAGTTGATGTGCCAGCCCGAATCGATCTCGAGCGTCAGCACCACGGTTCCCGACTCGCCGGGCCCCAGTCGAAGCTGCCGCTGGTCGATCCCCAACGCCACCTTGTGCGTGGATCCGGACTTCTTCGTCTTGACCGAACTGCCGCCGGGTCCACCGGCCGACAGATGGTCGGAGTGATCCCGAAGCATGCGATGAAGACCCTGGACGGAATGAATGACGCTGCGAGGAGACTCGACGATGTCGGGACTGACCACGGTCAGGGCACGGGCTGCATCCTCGATGTACTCGCTGCGTCCGGTCCGCTCGTGCAGGTCGATCAGTGCGTTGATCATCACGCCATTGGCACTCGGCACCGCTCCGTCGTAGAACGAACGTCCACGCACGAAGAGATCCGGCTGCGACTCCAGGGTATCGAACCAGCCCCCCCGCTCGTCGTCCCAGAATCGCGTTCGCGCCTGAGCCGCGAGAGTCGCGGCCCGATCGAGGTAGACCGCGTCATCCGTCGCCTGGTGCAGCCGCACCAGACCACGGATCATGAATGCATAGTCCTCCAGAAAGGCCGGAATCCTGACCTCGGCACCGCGACGACTCCGCATCAGTCCTCCACGGCTCGACCACATGGTGGCCAGAACGTCATCGGCCGCCCGTCGGGCGGCTTCCGTGTAGCGGGCCTCCTCCAGCAGTCGGCCGCCGTCGGCCATGCCGCCGATCATCAGTCCGTTCCACCCCGCCAGCACCTTGTCGTCGGTTCCCGGCTGATCCCGGGTGTCCCGAAGCTTCAGCATCGCCGCGTTGATGCGTTCGAACCGATCGCGGACCTCCCGACGGGACAGGTCCAGACGGGATGCGATCTCCTCGGGACGCTCGGACAGCCTCAGCACGTTTCGGGGGGGATCGCCCGGGTGATGCGGGTCCGTGAAGTTGGTGCCTTCATTCAGCCCGTAGACCTCGAGGGCGAAATCGACCTCCGCGGCCAGTCCGTCGGCCTCCAGCGCGGACCGCACCTCCTCGGGTGTCCAGAGGTAGCTCTCGCCTTCCCGGGCATTGGACTCCGCATCCTGAGCGGAATAGAAGGCCCCGCCTTCACTGGTCATCTCCCGCAGGACGTAGTCGAGAATCTCCCCCGCCACTTCGGCGTAGAACTCGTCCCCGGTCTCGTCGGCCGCCCGCGCGTAGACCGACGCGAGCATGGCATTGTCGTAGAGCATCTTCTCGAAATGCGGAACCAGCCACTGGTCATCGACACTGTAGCGGTGGAATCCACCGCCGATCTGGTCGTACATTCCGCCCATCGCCATCCGATCGAGCGTCTTCACCCCCGCATCACGAACCGGCATCGAGGCCCATCCCGCCTCGAGCAGGAACTCGAGATTGACCGGCATCGGAAACTTCGGAGCGCCCTTGGAGAAGCCCCCGTGGGTCCGGTCGTAGCCGGACAGCATCTGCGACAGCGATGCATCGACCTGGGTCTCGGCAAGGTCCTCCGGGCCCTCCTCCACATCCATCCGGGCCCTGATGGCTCCGGCCAGCTTGGCCCCCTGATCACGGAGCGATTCCTCCTGCTGGGTCCAGTACTGGTGCATGGAGTTCAGCAGCGTGGGAAATCCGGGACGACCGAGCTGCGGCGCGTCCTCGGGAGGAAAATAGGTTCCGCCGTAGAACGGCTCGAGCGTATCGGGGATCAGGAAGACGCTCATCGGCCATCCGCCCCCACCGGTCATCAACTGCACCCCGGTCATGTAGATGTCGTCGACGTCCGGCCGCTCTTCGCGATCGACCTTCACACAGATGAAATGCTCGTTCATGATGTCGGCGGTGGCTTCGTTCTCGAAGCTCTCACGCTCCATCACATGGCACCAATAGCAGGTGGAATAGCCGATGCTCAGGAAGATCGGCTTGTTCTGCTCCTTTGCCGCCGCGAAGGCCTCTTCGCCCCAGGGATACCAGTCCACCGGATTGCGTGCGTGCTGCAGCAGATACGGACTCGTCTCCCCGGCCAGCCGGTTGAGATGTCCGCCGTCCTGTCCTGCATCGTCGGCCATCGTCCATCCTCCCAGTGCCAGAGCCGCCGTGGCGGCCCACCGATATCGAGCCAAATCGTGCATTCACGCATGCTAGCACCCACCATGGAAGCCCGGACTCGGATCCGGTCGATAAGCAGGAATCGACGATGACCACCGGGCACACCGAACAACTTGTCACCTTCGTGCTCGCCATCCTTGCCGGTGGAGTGCTGTGGGGCCTGGGCGCGGTGGTGCTTCGGGCGGGCATCGCATTGGCCGGACTGGCCCTGGGGGCACTGATCGGCTGGCTCACCTGGCTGGAGACCGGCGGAAGCTTTCCACTGTGGATCATTCTTCTGGTCTTTGCCCTGGCCGTCGGTCTGGTCGGCCTGCTGATCTATCGACTGCTGCTGGCCGGACTGCTTTCGGGCATCCTTGCTTCGGTCGGCCTGGTGACCGTCTGGAGCATGCTCACCTTCGTTCCGTCGACCGATCAATCAAGTGTCGAGGATCGCACCACCCCTGCCCCGCTGATCGATGTGGGACTGCTTCTGGTCGGCAGTTCTGAACGCAGCGGAGCTGAAACCACACCCAACGGTGAGGGGGAGGCCCGAGACGTGCTGCCGGCCGCCGCGCAACGGGCGGAAGCCGTCCGGCGGGCACTGGTGGCCCGGATCAGCAACCTGTGGGGCCAATGGCAGCTGCTTGCTCCACGCACGCAACTCGCCGTCGTGGGCAGCATCCTCGGCGGAATCCTTCTGGGCCTGGTGCTGGCCACCTTTGCTCGAAAGACCTCGGCGGTGATCGTGACCGCCGTGGTCGGTTCGGTGCTGATCATCTCCAGCGCCAGTCGACTGCTGGCGATGACCGGAGCACCCATGCATCAGATCATGGAAGCCTGGGTTCTGCTGCCCACGGTCGCGCTCGCAGTGCTCACGATCGTCGGCGTGCTGGTCCAGATGACATTGCTTCGACGCCGCGTCGTCAATCAGGAACCGGCCGCTTCGTAGTCGCCGGTGTCCTGCATGGTCACCGCATCGTCCTGAGCGTCCGGAAGCACGACCGCCGTCTCATCCTGAATGCCGGCCAGGAAAATGGGGAGCACGACCATCGAAGCCGCGAGGCCGATGGCCGCGAGGCGTGCCCACGGGGCGTCGACCCGGTCGATCGTTTCACTGCGTTCCGTCGGCTCCGCCATCAACGGCAGACCAACCAACCGCAGGTAGTACCAGGCACTGATGGCGCTGTTCAGACCGGCAATGATCACCAGGACCACGTGGCCGGAGGCGACACCGGCCACAAACAGCGCCAACTTGCCCCAGAAGCCGAGCAGCGGAGGGAACCCCAGCAGCGAGCCGGAGGTGACGGCCATGGCGGTTGAAATCCCCGGATGCTTCTGACGCAGACCGGCCAGGTCCTCCACGGCCTCGATCTCCCGATCGGCACGTTGGAGCGACGCGAGAGCGGCAAAGGCTCCCGTGCTGGCCAGCCCGTACACGAAGAGGTAGAGGACGACCGCGTTGAATCCGAGTCCGGGGCCGGCGATGATGCCGACCATGATGTAGCCGCTGTGGGCGATGGAGGAATAGGCGAACATCCGCTTGATCGACCGCTGCAGCAGCGCCCCGATGTTGCCGAGCGTCATCGTCAGAACCGCCATGACCCACAGCATGATCAGGATCGGCAGCGGAAGCGGTGTCCCATCGAACCAGCCGATGGTCGACAACAGGAGCATGAAGGCCATCGCACCGGCCGCCTTCGGAACGAATCCGAGTACCGCGGTGACATGCACGGCGGCCCCCTCGTAGACATCACCCGCATAGAGGTGCATGGGTGCCGCGGCCAGCTTGAAGCCGATGCCCAGCAGCGCGAGCATCATCCCGACCACGGCGAGGATGCCGATGCCGCCATCGGCGGCCTGGGCGGACAGTACGTCCCGCATTGCGGACAACTCGAGGGTGCCGGTTGCTCCGTAGAGCAGTGCGAAACCGTACAGGAACATCGCCGCGGACATCGCACCGAGGTAGAAGTACTTCATCGCCGATTCCTGGGCACGCTTCGAACCTCGGCTCATCGCGACCATGACGTAGGTCGGAAGACTGGTGAGCTCCAGGGCCAGAAACAACCAGATCAGATCGCTCGCGGTGCAGGTGAGCATCAACCCGGCCAGCGACAACAGGAAGAAGACGTAGTACTCGCCGCGATTGGAACGCAGCGGATCGAAGGTCATCCGCCCCTCCGCGATGGCCCGTTCGTATCGACGATCGATGCGGCCGACCGTCATCAGGACCAGACAGAGGCCGATGACGCACGAGACGAGACCCATGGGACGTCCCAATCCTGGAAGCAGCAGCGTCGATTCGGCCACCCGAGTCTCCGAGAAGACGAAGGGAATGCTGACTCCGGCGCCGAGAATGAAAAGCATCGCGACCCATGGGACCTTGCTGCGAAGCGACGCCGACCGCACCAGTCCGAGAATCGCCACCGCCACGACGCCGGCCAGGAGGATGACTTCGGGAATGA
>CAJWBW010000120.1:0-5605 GCA_913020415.1 uncultured Phycisphaerae bacterium
CCTACCTCATCCGCCTCGGCGGCTGGAACGGTGAAACCGGTGCAGGTACCCTGAACGTGTCCTTCTCGGCAGCAAGCGCCGTTGGCGCATGCTGTGTCGCAGGCAACTGCGAAGGTGACGACCTCACCTTCGACGACTGCGTCAACACGCTCGGTGGCCTCTGGGGCGAAGGCGAGCTTTGTGCTGACATCGAATGCCCGCAGCCGTACCTCGGCTGTGCATCTGGTGATGAGTTGGAGTCCGACATGGTCGGCACCAACGGAAACGCTTGCGTATGTCCTACCGACGGTTTCGATACCGACAACCTGGACTGCAACGGCGGCATCAACAGCACCGTCTTCCAGAGCTACACCTCCTACACGTTCGGTACGAGCGTGTGCGGTGAAGCTTCGGTGTACACCGACATCACTGGCAGTACCTATCGTGACCTCGATTGGTACGAGAACGCCGATGTCGATGCAGGCGGCAACTTCACCATCTCAATCGGTGGTACTGCCCCGATGGTGTGCGTCCTGTTCAACCTGGACGACTCCACCAACAACGGCTACGTGAACACTCCAGGCTTCATCGGCGTGGGTGATCTCGAATGGCCTGCAGGCAGCAACGTGATTCTGGCTGGTCCGAGTGACTTCGACACCACCTGGACGTGTGGTTCCGGCTTCGAAGGGTATACCTTCAGCGTCGGCAACGCCGCTCCGTAAGGATCGCGTACCAATGGCGTGATACTCGAGTCACGTCAAGGCAACATGCCTTACCCCGCCCCCCGGCTTCGGCCGGGGGGCGGTTCTTTTTGGCCCAGGCAAATCGGGTATGGTGAAACACGATGAGATTCGAACGGCCCGCACGAACCGCCATCCTTCGACTGATGCTGATCTCGCTGGGCATCAACGCCGTCCTGGGCGTGTCGCTGGTGCTCATCGACGACTCGGATGCACTCATCCGAACCACCCTGACCTCCGTCCTGCTGACCTGTGCCCTGGCACTTCTCCTGGGCGGAGCAAACGCCACCGCATCCTCCCGCTTCACAGCCTTCGGACTGGGGCTCATCGGCTCGGTCCTGGCCCAGTTCCCTCTGGGCCTGCTGGCCATCTGGAGCCAGGGGCTGCCCAACATGCTCATGAATCGAGTTCTGGCCAGTTGGACCCTTCTGTTCTGGCTCTCGATCCCCTTCTGCACTGCCTTGATCCTCATCGGATACCGGCCCACCCGATACACGGGACGGCTCGCCGCTGCGGGAACCCTGGCGAGCACCCTGATCCTGCTCACGACCATGTGGGCATCCTGGAACACCTATCTGACCTTCGGGCTGCCCATTGCCGCCGCCTTCGCCATCGCCACCTGTGCGTGGCTGGGCTCACTGTCGCTGATCACCAGATCGAAGCGGCTCACTCCGTGGCAGTACCTCGGCGTCCTCCTGTCGGCCTGCACTGCATGCCTGTGGATCTACGTTGCCCATCAGGCGACGAGCAACAACATCGATTTCCCGGGGACCTTGGCATTCAATCTCACCATGGCCTTCGGGCTGTGCACCCTTCTGATCGGCATCGTCGCGATCTGCCGGGCCATCCAACTCGCGCGGGGAACTTCCTGGATTCGATTGGCCACCATTGCCGCGACGACGGCCGCCGTCGTGCTCCAGGAAGCGGCACTCATCGTGGACGCCAACTGGCCGGACGATCTTTCCAGCCGACTGGCGATCTCGGCCTGGATCCTCACCGGCTGCTGTCTCATGGCCATGTGCGTCATGGCATGGAGAAGTTCATGGGATCGAGCCAATCACCAGACCGGCCGCATGATGTCCATCCAGTGCCCCGCGTGCGGCCGAAGGCAGAAACGCCCCCTTGGAGAGTCCACCTGCGATCGATGCGAGCAACCGCTGTGGCTGTGGTGCCGGATGGTCACCTGCCCGGAATGCCACTACGACCTCTCCGGGGCTGCATCCCCACAGTGCCCTGAATGCGGGCTGGATATCGGTGTTCCCACGGATCCACCCCCGTTCGTCCTCAGCGGAAACACGGGACCCAGAGACTCTCGGACGCCCTGAGAACCGGGCACGACAAGCTTCCTGCCGAACCGTCACCTGGACGGCTGAAACCCACGTCCGATAGTCCGCGGATCGGACGCCGGGAGAAATCGGTTTTTTTCCCACCCCCCTACATGCTGTGGTCCGGTCACCAACCGCCACCCCAGATCGTATCGTTCGACCTGAAATGTTCCGGAGGCCCAACGTCCGTCCAATTATCAGTTGGACCAAATACCGATCCGATGACGACATCAGCATTCGTCAAGACCACCACCAAGCGACAAGGGGCCGACACGATGAGCAAGCAGCAGTTGATGAACGGGATCACCGAACTCAACCCCTCAGCCGATCCGACCTGGCTCGAGCACTTCGACGAGCCGGCCCTTCGCCTCTATCTCGATCACCTGCAGCTCACCATCGAACCCCGGGGAACCAGCTGGGAACGCACGAGCGAAACCACGGCGGTGGTCTGCCGTCGATCGGCCGCCTGACGGCACTGGACAACTGATTTCTGGCACGCCCGGTGCATGGCCCTCGCGGTCCTGGTGGGACACCGGGCGTGTCGTTTTTTGGTTCAGAACCGGGGGGCGCGGGGAGATTCGCCTTCAAATTCCTCGTCCTCGGGAGGCGGCAGGATGGTATCCCCTTCATCCGTGAGCACACCGAAGTCGGGGGTCGGAACGTGGTCCCTGAGCCCCAGCTGATCGCAGCTTCGCAACAGCAGACGGTGCTCAAGGAGCGACTGGACCTTGGTCAGGAGTTCGAGCTTGTTGACCGGCTTGGCGATGTAGTCATCGGTGCCGCAATCCACGGCACGCTCGAAATCCCCCACCTCGTTCAGCGCCGTCACCATGATGATGATGACGTCTTTGGTCGTGGGCTGGGCCTTGATCTTCTGGCAGACCTCGAATCCGGACATGCGCGGCATCATCACGTCCAGCAGGACCAGATCCGGCTTGTCCGCATCGATGGCCTCGATGGCCTCGAGCCCGTCGGTCGCCGTGGAGATCGAGCATCCCAGTTCCTCCAGGTAGGCCTGCATGAGCTCCAGATTCTGCAGATTGTCGTCAACGATCAGAATCCCGGCCTGCGAGAGATCCGGGGCGTCTTGGTCGTCTGGTAGGTCGGGGGAAGCGTTCATGATGCACCTGAGGAAGTTGGTTGCAGATCATTCTAACATCGGCCGGAGCGGCATGAGCACCACCAGGGCCTTCTGAGCCTACAAGACGCCCGATCCTGATACAATGTCCTTTTCACTGGAACAGCACCGGGACAGCACGCATGTCGAAGTTCACTCGCTCAGTCTGGATGGATGAGTTCACCACTCCCACGGTCGATTCCCTCCGTGGAGAAATTCCCTCGACGCACCGGCCGCTGTTCGATCAGGCCAAGTCGATCTTCATGGATCTCGACGAGATGGAACAGGGATTCGCATGGTACGGGGACTGCTGGCACTGGGTGATCACATTCTCCCTGGCGGATCATGATGACGAACTGCCCCTGGGCATCATCATTCCGTCCCCGGAGGATCTGCAGGTTGCCATTCCCATGGATCGGGACTTCCACGAGTCGATTCCCACCAAGCGGATGAAACGGATGATCAAGGACGGCTTTGAACTGGCCGCCGATCCGTTTCACACCTCGTGGGGTGTCTGGAGCATTGCCACCAGCAGCATGCTGACGGACATCGGCCAGTTGGCGAAGCAGAAACTACGCTGGATCCTCGACAATCACTGACCTTTCCTCATCACCATCCGAAGGCGATTGATCCTCCTCGATCGGTCGCCACCCGTTGCTGCGCCAGACCTGACGAGACAGATCAAGGCCCAACAGCGTGCCCAGATCATGAGAAGACAGACGCTCCATCGGGCGTCCCCGCCAGGCCGTCAGGGACCCCGACCATGAATCCTCGCGACCTCCCAGGAGACGCAGTTGTACCTGCAGTTGGGCGACCAGCTGCGCTTCGGTCAGGGAGCGGCGGCTCGAGGGATCGTCGGGGGCCGACAGTTCGTCGATCAGACGCCCCATGCCCCCCGCCACATCGTCCTGATGGACAAGCAGCCGCTCACGGACTCCCGGAAGATCCCGGAGCAGGCGACGGGCATCCACCCGACGGCCGCACCGCGACCAGGACAGCACATCGAATGCGGCGATCGTCGCCTGATCGGTGCGTCCCGGCGCGACCATCGAACCCGGCAGCAGACGCGAAGGAGCATCCTCGGCGAGGGCAAGCATCGCGCGAAGAGTTCGCATCGTCGATTCGTCATCAACGAGACCGACGATGCCGCGCAACGACGCCACTTCCCAGTTACGGGCGTCCAACGTCGCGGCGATGGCGAACAGTCGAATGGCCAGCCGGCGTTCCGCTTCGGTCGATGAGGCGTCAGCAACCTCCTCGGCCAGAAGAAAGTAGGACTGCGGATCCGATGGATGCAGCGAACCAAGCTCCCACCGTTCATCGATTTCCACCGGCGCAGACGCCAGCAAGGCGATCACCAGAATCGTTCCCGCGAACGGCCTGAACAACATTCGAATCATGTTCCACCCCCGAATCCCTGTTCATCAAGGATGTAGAGCAGATGGCGAATCCGCATCTGCCACAGATCGACGATCGCCGATTCAACGAGCAGCATCTGCTCCAGAACATCCACGGCACGATCACGGCGAAGCGAAAGCTCATCCCGCGCCTGGTCGAGTTCGCTCGAATCGATCGGCTGAATCCGGTTGATCCAGTGAGCCAGAAGCTCGTGAAGCGAGATCTGTTCGACCAGGTACCGCTGCAACGCGTCGCCGGCGAGGACGCTGCGTGCGGATCGTCGGTCACGCCAGGCGTCGCGCCAGCCATCGTCGTGATCTCCAGCCTCCACCGCAATCCGATCCTCCCACGCGGCGACCAGGGCCCGGGCGGCCTGCTCCGGCGAACCCCCCGGCTCGGACAAGCGGCCCATTCGCGTGGACTCCCGGCGAATCGATTGGGCGATGGCCGCAGCGATCGAATCGATCTCACCGGCCGAGGTCAGTCGCAACGACAGGGCGTGATTCACCAGAGCCAACCGGACCTCGATCGGCCAGCGGGCCGAGTTCGACCGGGGGAGTTCCGTTCCGGTGACGGATTCGACCAGATTCGAGACGTCCGCGGACTTTCGAGCTTCGGGAATCCGGTCGACCATGGCCTGGGCGACATTGGGTCCGAAACTGAAACGTGTCTCGATGAGGTATTGAGCCGCTTGGCGAACCGCCAGGCTGGCCGACAGTGCCTCACGAACCAGTACATCGGCATCGATCGGTCCCAGATCGTCGCCGCTCTGATTCTCCAGTTCCCGAAACATGTCGATCTTGTCGTCACGGGTGCGTCCACGAAGGGAGTAGAGACGGGCCCATTGACCATCCGAACGCCCCTGAATGCCGCCTCCCGGTCGCATGGCGGGAACACCGACACCGGGATCTCCAAGCTGTTCGATCACGACCTCGAGGTCGTTGAGTGACGCAAGCGTTCCTTCCCCTCCATGCAGCACCAGGGCGTTCGCAGACTCCGCAAGCAATCGCTCCATCAGCACTCTCTTCAGCATCGGCACCGAACCA
>CAJWBW010000121.1:0-5596 GCA_913020415.1 uncultured Phycisphaerae bacterium
ACGCTGGTGGGCGAGCTCACCAACAACGGCGCGATCATCGGCGAGATCGACACCGATCCGGGCCGCAGCACCGAGACCCAGCCGGGCGACGGCATGAACATCTCCGGCAGCTTCACCGCCGGAGCGGGCACCAGCCTGATCATGCCGCACGAGTACTGGGCTCTGCGCATCGGCGGCGACATCGACATCGCCATCAACGATGCCGGCAACTTCGACATGAGCGTTGCCGAACTGAACGCCACCGGTCGGTCCGGCAGCGTCCAGAACATCGAGGTGATGAGCGCCGACCTGGGCAACGGCCCGGACGGACTCAAGAAGGGTGTCGCAGGCAACTACCCGCTGGGCAGCCTGGTCATCGATGCCGCCTCCACGTCGAACCTCGTGGACATCCACGACAACGACAACCAGTCGCAGGCCGATGGCGAAGCCATCTACTGCGACGTCCTCATCGTCGATGGAACCCTCGTGACCAACGGCTACAAGGTGTACGCCAACGAGATCGTCATCAACGGCAGCGTCAGCAATGACAATGACGTGATCATCATCGTCGACGGCATCTTCGGCGACATCAACGCCGACGGTTCGGTCAACGTCCTCGACCTGCTCCGCGTCATCGCGGACTGGGGCCAGGGCGGCGGCGACGCCGATCTCAACACGGACGGCACCGTGGATATCCTGGACTTCCTGCTCGTCCTGCAGGAATGGTCCTGATCCACACCCACGTGTGATCCGATCACGCACGACCCCCGGCAAATGCCGGGGGTCGTGTCCTTTTTGAGGAGATCTGCGGGTACAGTGCAGGTGCGATGAACGACTTCGACGACAGAATCAGACAAATCCTCGACGAAGCGCTGACCCGTCCGATCGAACAACGCAGTACGTACCTCGACACGGCATGCGAGGGCGACGAACACCTCCTCGAGCTGGTTCGGCGTCGGCTTCTGGCCGTGGACGGCAACGCAGACGGACCGACGGCCGAGCAGCCCACCGTCATCGACACCCCCCAGGATCCCCCGGATCCGCTGACCGAATCGCACCCGAAGCGGATCGCCTCCTACACCGTCCGGCGCATCATCGGATCCGGCGGCATGGGCACCGTCTACGAAGCGACGCAGGACTCGCCGCGGCGACGGGTCGCGATCAAGGTGCTCAAGGCCGGCCTGACTTCGCGAACCGCCCTGCGGCGGTTCCAGTACGAGTCGCAGATCCTCGGCCGCCTCCGGCACCAGGGGATCGCCCAGATCTACGAGGCGGGCACCTGGAAATCGGAACGGGGCGACGTGCCCTGGTTCGCGATGGAGTACATCCCCAACGCGAAGTACCTCACGGACTACGCCCGGGAACACAAGCTCACGGTCTCCGAGAAGCTCAGCCTCTTCACCGAGGTCTGCCAGGCCGTCCACCACGGCCACCAGAAGGGCATCATCCACCGGGACCTGAAGCCGGGCAACATCCTGGTCGATTCCTCCGGCCAGCCGAAGATCATCGACTTCGGCGTCGCCCGGTCCACCGATTCGGACATCGCCGTCACGACGCTGCAGACCAACGTCGGCCAGCTCATCGGCACCGTGCAGTACATGAGCCCGGAGCAGTGCGACGCCGATCCAGAGGATCTGGACACCCGGAGCGACGTCTACACGCTCGGAGTCATCCTGTACGAGCTCCTCACCGACGAGCTCCCCTACAACTTCAGCAACAAGGCCCTCCACGAAGCCGCCAGGGCGATCAAGGAGGATGCCCCCGGCAACCCCAGCACGATCAACCGCCAGCTCCGCGGGGACATCGAGACGATCGTGTTGACGGCCCTCGAGAAGGATCGGGACCGGCGGTACCAGTCGTCCCAGGCCCTGTCCGAGGACATCGAGCGATTCCTCCGCGGCGATCCCATCAGCGCACGCCCCCCCAGCGTGCTCTACCAGCTGAAGGTGCTGGCGAAAAAGAACCGGGCCGCCGCCGTGGCCGCGGCCTCGATCTTCGTGACCCTGATCGTGGCCATCGTGCTCGTCGCCCTGTTCGCGGTCTCGCAGTCCAACCAGAAGCAGCTCGCCGATGCCGCGCGGATCGAAGCCGACGCCCGCCGGGACGAGGCGATCCAGGCCCAGGCCGAACTGGCACTTCAGGCCGAGGCGGCCCGCCTGGCTCAGGAGGAGGCGACCGCACAGGCGAACGCCGCATCGCGAGCCCAGGCTCTGGCCGATCAACGGGCACAGGAAGCCGAAACGGCACGTGATCATGCCGAGCGAGCCAGCGCTTCGCTGCTGGAAGCCAACCAGGAACTTGAACGCCGGGCTTACGTGGCCGCCCTCATCCGAGCACAGGATGCCGTGCAAAACCAGTATCCGGGTGAGGCCGCTCGTCTGCTCGCAGAAGCACCACCCAAGCATCGAGCGTGGGAATGGCACATGCTGCACGCCCAGGCCGATCAGAGCCTCGAAACAGTTCCGCTTGCCTTCAACCCACTCGCCATGTCAAACGATGGCCGCCTGCTGATCACAGACAGCACGCCCGACGATGAAGCTCTGGATGGGGCAGAAGTGGACGTGGAGGCCTACTCCACGACGACTCAGCTCGCCATGCACGATCGGCACGACGGCACCACCACCATGCTGCCTCTGCCAACGGATCGACATGCCAGAAGTGGTGACACGTTCGATGTCACGTTTTCACCCGACGATCGATATCTGGCCCTCTGGCACATCCGGCGCGGCAAGCGGGACCGCAGACCGGAGTCCGGCTGCCTCCTCGTCTGGGATCTCGAGCCGGAGTCACCAGAGCTGCTCCATCGCATCGATCAGATCGCCAGCGGAATGGTGTTCACTCCGAACGCATCGGCGATGATCTGGATCGAGTCACCCGTGCCTGACAAAAACGACCGCATCATCGACAACATCCGCATCAAGAACACGATCAACATGCTCTCGCTGAACGATCCAGACGCGGAGATCGTCTCCATTCCCGGGCCGGAAGGACAACTCAATCTGGTTGAAAACCAACTTGCCATCTCACCCGATGGTCGCAGTCTCGCATGCCTTTCGATCTACCAAGGACTCATCGTCACCGATCTGCAGACCGGAGAGATGCGCCCGTACACCCATCCCGACATCAATAGCCGACTCCTCTACCACTATGCATTCAGCAACGACGGACGATCGATGTTCGCCTGCGAACCACAGGGCGATGCCGTCTATGCCATCGATTTGGAGTCCGGACAACCGGTGGACGGTTGGACACTCGTGCCGCACAACCGGATCAGGGAACTCAGAGGCATGCCTGGCCAGCCCCTGTTCGTCACCGCGGACAGCACCGGCGCCATCCGAATCCTCAAGGAGAAAACGGGCGAGCTGCACGGATCGCTCCACGGACACCTCGGCACGGTGCGACTACTTTCGGTCCACGGCGACGGGGTGCTCCATTCAACCGCCGACGACGACGTCCTGAAACGATGGAGCATCGAGCAGCAGCAGCAATCGAACCCGATGCGACACCTTGCGATCGACAACGTCGATCACATCGCGATCCAGGACGACGGCCGGCTCATGATCACGACCAGCGACGAGTATCTGGAACTCTGGAGCCTTGACCTCGGCCGCAAACTCAACATGTTCCCGCTTCCGGGCGAACCGCGGGATCTCGCCGTCAGCCCGGACGGACGCTACGCGGCGATCACACTGGTCACGGGGATTCCAATCGTGATCCTGGATCTGGCCACCGGCTGGCCGATGGAACTGGACATCGAAGCAGGCACCATCTTCGACAACGCAGCCGGGCGGCTCGGACAGCCGACCTGCTTCAGCCCGGACGGACGACTCGTGGCATTCGGACTCGGCTCGAAAATCTTCCTGCTCGATCTCCGGCAGCGTGGCCGCATCGTCGATTCCACAGAGATCGACTCCCCCGGTGTCACGGCATTCGACAGACTCCGCTTTACGGAAGATGGGGGACGAGTCCTTGCAACTGCCACCTCCGGCAGCCTGCATGAATGGGCTCCGGGCTCCAAGGAAACGCGAACACTAGCCCTCCATTTCGGGATGGGCCAGACGGCTCTCTCACCAGACGGCACGCTTCTGGGCACCGGCTCCCAGTCGGGACGCGTCGTATTGCATCGCATCGGCGATACAGACCAGCTCGCCACGACACTCACCGATGGATACGGCCTGCAAGTCAACGACCTTTCCTTCAGTGATGACGGCACCCGACTTGCCGTGATCTGGAAGGACGGAACACTGAATCTGTTTGATGTCGGCAGCGGCACGCTCATCCTGACCCTAATGAATCCTACAGCACTGCAGGACGAACCAGATGCCAGCGACGACGGTGTGCTCGACTTCAATCGACGAAACAAGGTTGTGTTTGGCAGCGACAGGTCCTGGTTGGCCATGAGCCACGATCGGGAACTCTACGTCTGGGACAGTCGCCCCGCCAGCCAGCGGGCGGGACGGCGACGTGAAGCCCAGCAGCGGAGCACCATGGCCCGAGCCATCGCGGAGGGGCTGCTCGCCGACGGTGACATCGAGACAGCCATCGAATCCGTTCGCAGCGACGACGCGATCGACGACTCGCTTCGGCACGCCGCACTCATGGAGATCATGTTGCAGACCAGCCCCTGGACGCTGTTCGAGGCGGGCGACTACGACGCCGCCAAGGATCGACAGATGACGCTCTACCGCCAACTGCGGGCCAAGCATGGTCTGGACGACCCCCGGACCCAGCACGTACTAGAGGATCTGATCACGATCTACGAGGCCATGGGCAACTACAAGACAGCCCGTCTCCTGCGGACTCGGCTCACAAACCACAGCAACCAGAACTGATCAGCCGGCGGCCTGCACCGCGGCCCAGTCGCGATCCGACAGCATGCAGCCATTGGCCCGCTCCGCGACCGTCTCGTCGCGTCGCCACGATCGCTCACAGGCCGGCTGATCGCGCAGGTCCTCGATGACGATCGCCGATGCACCGGCATCGATCCGGATCCGCGACACCTCGAAGAGATCCGCGAGATCGGATTCGAAGGCGGCCAGCACACCGTCGGGATCGGGGAGCACGACACCCGCATCGAGCGAATTCTCGATGCCGTCGGCCTTGGCGACCTCGAGCGCCTTGAGGACCTCGTCCCGCACCTCCATGACCCGCCCCCACCCGTCGTGGGCGACGGCAGTCAGCGGACCGTGCTGCTCCATGTGCACGCAGCCCTCTCCGCCGTGCAGGCACCGCCATGCCTCGTCGGCGGTGTGCGGCAGCATCGGGGCCAGCAGTCGACACAGCGTCGCGGCGATCACATGCAGGACCGCCTGGGTGCGACGGCGACGATCCGTGTCCGGCGCATCGCAGTAGAGCCGATCCTTCACGGCCACGCAGTAGACAGCCGACAGGGTGTCGTTGCAGAAGTCGAACAGGGCGAGGTGGGCACGGCGGAAGTCGTAGTCGAGGAACGCGGACCGGACCCGATCCTGCAGGGCCGCCGTCTCGCCGAGCACCCAGGCGTCCAGCGAGGCGCCATCGAGCCCGGCAAGCCGGCCTTCGGTGTCGCCGTCGAAGTCTCCCAGGTTGCCCAGCAGGAAACGCATGGTGTTGCGGACCTTTCGGTAGCTCTCGCCCG
>CAJWBW010000122.1:0-5532 GCA_913020415.1 uncultured Phycisphaerae bacterium
TCATTCCGCCGGAAAAGATCGTTCCCGCCAAGGTGCAGGTCGTGGACATTCCCGGCGTCCCCTCGGGCGGTGGCCAGCTCAACCAGGTGCTTGCCAACATCCGCGAGGTGGACGCCGTCGCGCAGGTCGTGATGTGCTGCGGGGGACACGACCCCGCGGCGGACATCGCGAGCATGGAGGCGGAGATGATCGTGGCCGATCTGGTCGTGGCCGAAGGGTCGCTCGACAAGGCGACCCGCAGCGCCCGCAGCGGCGACAAGGAGGCGAAGGAGCGGCTGGCCGTCATCGAGAAGGTCCACGCGATGCTCGAGGAGGAGCGACCGATCCGGTCCGCCTCCTGGGACGAGGGCGAGCAGGCCGTGCTCAAGTCGTACGGCATGATCACGGCCAAGCCGATGCTCTACGTGGCCAACGTCGGCGAGGGCGATCTCGATGGGGACGCCGCGACGCCGGTGCGAGAGCACGCGGCAGCATCGGGTGCGCCCTGCGTGCATCTGTGCGCGACGCTGGAGTCCGAGATCTCGGAACTCGACGAGTCGGATCGCAACGAGATGCTCGAATCGATGGGCATCGAGGAGCCGGCCCTGGGCGCCTTCGCACGGGCCTGCAACGAGCTGCTGGGCCTTTCGACGTTCTACACCGCGGGCGAGAAGGAGGTCCGGGCCTGGTCGATCCAGCAGGGGGCGACGGCGCCCGAGGCGGCGGGTTCGATCCACGGCGACCTCCAGCGTGGATTCATCCGCGCCGAGTGCTTCCACTGCGACGACCTGTTCGAGCTGGGCAGCGAGAAGGCGATCAAGGAGGCCGGCCGGCTCCGCAGCGAAGGCAAGTCCTACGTGATGCAGGACGGTGACGTCGCGCACATCCTCTTCAACGTGTGAGGTGGTGACCGCGATGAATCGACTCGAGGCCGACAGACTGGTGCGACGTGCGGAGGGGCAGAGCCACGCATTTCTGAAGTCCATCCTGACCGGCTACGCACTCGGCTTCGTCGCCCTGCTGGCCCTCCTGGGGGTGGGGGGTGAACTGAGCCGGCCGCCGGCTTCGTTGCAGGCATTCGTCAATCTGCTCGGGGTGCTCTTCGTCGTGCCCGTCATCTTCTTCGGTCTGGTGTTCGGATTGGTATTCAAGATCCGTCATCGACGAAGTGCCGAGTGGAAGTTCGAGCATGCGATCAGCCTTGCGTCCGATGTGGACATGAAGACGTTCGATCTTCTCGACGCCATCGATCGGCTCGCGGAAGGCGACTCCATGTCGCATGCCGACGCGGAAGTCGTGCGGGATGTTCTTCGGGGCGAACTGGCGAAGGCCCAGCGGGCCGGTGCGGATCCGATCTGCATCGCCGCCTACCTCCGCATGCGGCTCGAGGACCATCGGCATGACATCGAACGGATGCTTTCGGACGACGACTGTCGACCGATGCTCGAGCTGATCGACGAACACGATCCCGATTGACCCGACGGTCGTTTTCTTCCGTACCTTGTTCCTCGTTCCTTTGATCGCCGGGCATCGTTCGACGGCGGATCATCCTTCTGCCGTCTCGCATCGGGCGGCCTCAGGATTCGGTCGATCGGTCGTGCGCTGCGGGGGGTCTGGTCAGCACGGCCCAGGACCCGATGGCAAGGAACACGAGGAATCCGGTTGCGTAGCCGGCCTTGAACCAGTTCACCTGTTCACTCGGCTCGAACGATGCAAGGAATCCGTATACGCAGAAGAGCGCCATCGCCCCGCACATCAGTGCAAGCAGGATGCGTGCCGCCGGAGCCAGCGGCGACGATCCGCAGGACAGTGCAACCAGTCCCAGAAAGGCGATGGCGAGTAGGATGAGGAAGATGAGGAGCACGACACCCATGAATCACTCCCGATTCGAGTTGCGTCTAGACTAGCGTGGCATCGCCGCCGAAGCGATGCACCACCATACCATCAGGAGCACAGTATGCCCGCTGCCACCGACATCAAGAGCAAGACGCAGGTCATGCATCTCTATTCGCAGATTCTCACGGGAATCGGCTTCGCCGTAATCATCCTCGGAGCGGTGGTTCTGGTCATGAATCTCGTCGCGGAGTTCGCAAAGACCGAAGGAGATTTCGAACTGCTGGTCGCAATCGAGTCCGCATCGCTGCTGCTTGCCGGGATGGCGATCGCCGCTGCCGGGCAGGTGCTGCTGTGCCTTCGTTCCATCGCGGTCAACTGCGAAGAGATGGCGAAGAAGGACTGACCCTCGCGCACATCGAATATTGCATGATGCAGCCCCCGTGTTGCAGCGGGGACTGTTTCGTCAGTCCGTCGTCTTCGTGGCCGTGAGCAGGACGGGAAACATCCTTCCGGGGCTCTTGCCCCTGCACTCGAAGCCGATGCCGAGCATCGGGAGCTCCATGATGCGGGTGCCGCTCAACCGTCCCGGGACGGAGATCGGCTGGCCAGGAATGAATCCGTCGAATAGGTCAGCACCGCGATCCAGATCAGAATGAAGGCGGCCAATCGTCCCGCATCGAACTCCTCCCCGTAGACCAGTACGGCCAGCAGCAGCTGGCCGGTGGGGGCGATGTACTGCAGCAGTCCGATCGTGGCGAGTCGAAGCCGCCGCGCCCCACCGGTGAAGAGCAGCAGGGGCACGATGGTCACCGGGCCGCCGAGCAGGAGCATCACGGACAGCCACCATGGCCCGTGTGCGAACGAGGTTCCTTCTCCGCCATGAACCATCGCCAGGATCACCAGCATCAGCGGCAGGAAGAGCAGCATCTCCACGGTGAGTCCGGTGGCCGCGTCGGCATCGACCTGCTTGCGGACCAGCCCGTAGAACGCGAACGATCCCGCAAGGGAAAGCGAGATCCACGGCACGCCGTCGATTCCGATGGCGGACACCGCAACGCCCGCGATGGCCACGGCGACGGCGATCCATTGGGCGGGTCGCATCCGCTCGCCCAGCACCAGCATGCCCAGAGCCACCGAGACGAGCGGATTGATGTAGTAGCCGAGGCTGACCTCGGCAAGCCGATCGGTGTCCACCGCCCAGATGAAGACGAACCAGTTCACCCCGATGAGCAGGGCGGATGCCACCAGCATCATCATGGTACGGGGGCGTGTCAGCACCTGGCGCAGGTGCGGCAGGCGTCGTGTCATCCACAGCAGGATCAACAGCAGCGGCAGTCCGGCGACGATCCGCCAGGCGATCAGTTCGAAGACGTTCACCGTCTTCAGGGCGTGGTAGTAGACCGGCGTGATGGCGCCCCACCAGCCGAAGGCTCCCAGCGCCAACAGGACACCGGTGGTTTGTCGATCGGATTTCAGCGTACTGCTCACGGGACAGGGAGGATACAGTGTCCACATGGATGCACCGGACCATTTCCCGCTTTCCCCCTTTCATCTGGCCTTTCCGGTGGACGATCTCGACGCTGCGCGGGCCTTCTACGGCGGCCTGCTGGGCTGCCCGGAGGGACGCAGCAGCGATCGGTGGATCGACTACGACTTCTTCGGACACCAGGTCGTGGCCCACATGGTCGACGAGGCCGAGCCCGAATCCGGTGTGGACAGCAACGCCGTCGACGGCCACGATGTGCCGGTGCCGCATTTCGGGGTCGTGCTGCCCTGGGATCGATGGCACGAACTCGCGGATCGGCTGCGTGCGGCCGGGGTGGAGTTCGTGATCGAACCCTACGTCCGGTTCGAGGGCGAGCCCGGAGAGCAGGCCACGATGTTCCTGCTTGATCCGTCCGGCAACGCGCTCGAGTTCAAGGCGTTTCAGGATCCGACGCAGCTCTTCGCCACGTGAGCGGACCGGTCACTGTCGGGCGCTGACGATCACGTTGCGATCGATGAGCCACTCGCCGTCGACCCGCTTCCAGGTCACTGCGTACGAGCCGGTGTCCGCCACTGCTCCGGGAGTCATACCGACCCGATACCGTCCGGTCTCCTGCACGAGGCCATTGGTCACCACGTGCACGTCCTCAGTCTGGAGGTCGATCCAGCGAAGGCCGCCGGCATCGAAGTTCGACTTCCAATTCGAACGGACCACCTCGCGTCCAAGCCAGGTGGAACCCTCGCCCGGCGGGACCGGAGGGAGGACGATCGTGTGTTCGGTGTACATCGCGGCGACGGCATCCGCATCCCCGTCCGCGATGGCCCGGAGGAGCACCGCGTTGCGTTCGTCGACCATCTCCGCTGCGGCTTCGGTGACCCAGGGGGATCCGTGTCGGTACGACTCGGGGGTGTAGCCCCGGCGGTGGGTGCCGAAGCCGAACGGAGTGGGATCCCAGCCGCCCGTCAAGGACGCATCCAGACCCTTGTCCGGAATCGAATGATCCTCGCCCGCGCACCAGGTGATGCCGTTGAGCATCAGTCGTCGCAGATCGTGACTGGAGAAGTCCTCCGCCGTGCCCATGGTCGTGACCATGATCCGCTGGGTATTCCCTTCGGGCATCGCACGCTGGCGGACCCAGGCGACCGGATGCATGGGGTCGTTCTTCGGCCCGGCGACGGGCGGATCGTCCGGGTCCATGCCGGTCAGCACGGAGCCGTCGAGCAGGATCGTGCTGTCGGCGGGCAGGCTGCGGATTCCGTAGACATCGGTCGGGCCGAAGACGTCGGTGACGCCGCGAAGCACGGGGTGTGCTTCGGTGCCCGGATGGGGGAGCCCGCGTGTCGCCTCGACGCCGTGGTGCCCATGGTGATTGACCCAGGTCTCGCCGAGGACGTCCTTGCCGAAACCGCCGCCGCTCTCGCCGGCGTTCCAGGACCAGTGTCCGTACGCACTGTCCGGATTCGTCCGGTAGAAGAAGGCATGGGTGGAGGTGCGGATCCCCACGGTCGGCTTGCCGGCCTCGACGTGATCCACGATGTGCTTCATGTCCTCGTCGGGCAGTTCGCGGAAGCGCAGCTGCAGCACCAGCACGTCGGCGTCGTCGATCAGGTGCAACCCCGGGATGTGCGACAGGTTCTCGGGATCGATCTCGCCGGTCTCGGGATCCTGGCTGAACAGGACGACGGCCTCATAGCCGTGGCCGGCCAGCAGTCGCCCCAGCATGGGAAGTCCCTCCTCCGAGCGGTACTCCTCGTCGCCGGCGACAAGCACGATGCGTCGCCCGTTTCCGGGGTTGGTGTCGGAATCGCCTTCGTACACCAGCCACCGCGGATCGGATTCGATCGGGGGGGAGGCAGGGGGTGGCATGACGAGAAGGAGACCGGTGAGAAGCGAGATCGTCGTCATGACCGCATCCTACGTGCATCTCGACTGATGTACAGTGGAACCGTCCGGCGCAAGGAGGACCGCACGATGCCGCAGGATCGCCACACGATCGAAATCGAACTCAAGTCCTATCAGATCGAGTACCTCGAGGCGATGGCCGCCAGATACGCGATCCCGGACACCGGGAAGGCCATCCGCTGCCTCATCGACCACGCCAAGAGCGAGCCCGGCCAGGAGCGGGCCATCTTCGAGGTCGTCCGCTGTCTGGGTTGCTGATCAGGTGCTGCCCTTGCGGGGTTCCTCGTAGGTCGGCTTGCCCCCGACCCAGATGCGATCGGCATCCACCA
>CAJWBW010000123.1:0-5508 GCA_913020415.1 uncultured Phycisphaerae bacterium
CCTCCTGCATCGCCTCCAGCAGCGCGGCCTGACTCTTGGGCGTGGCCCGATTGATCTCGTCGGCCAGCACGAGTTGGCTGAAGATCGGTCCCGGCCGAAAGCAGAAGGCACGACGCCCCGTCCCCTCGTCACGCGCGACGATGTTGGTACCGGTGATGTCCGCCGGCATCAGATCGGGCGTGAACTGGATGCGTGAGAAGTCGAGCTGCAGCGCTTCCGAGAGGGACCTGACCAGCAATGTCTTGCCGAGCCCGGGAACCCCCTCCAGCAACACGTGCCCGCCGGCGAAGAGCGCGACCAGGGTCTCGTCGACCACACGACGCTGACCGACGACGGCCCGTCCGATCTCGCCACGGACCACCTGAAAGGTTCGTCGGACGAGATCGCACCCGCGGCGGATGGATTCGACGTCGACCAGATCCGATTCGAGCCTCGGCATCCCGGGATCGGTCATGATCCATCCCCTTGACCGTCACGACGCCGGGCCCGATTCCGCGCGGCCCTGAGGCGACTGGTCGTGTCCATGCCGTCGGGGTCCGACTCGTCGGGCTCGGCGACCTCGTCGGGCTTCGGTGGCTGCTTGCTGGCCGGTGCGGGCGAAGCGGTCGGGCGATCGTGTTCCGTGCGACCGGACTGCCGACGGTTCTTGCTGCGTCGCCATGCCGACAGCGTGACGCCACCCGCCCCGGTCTTCGGACGACGGCTGGATGCCTCGGATGCCACCGATCGCAACCAGTCACCGCTGAGTGCGAGGCGACGGACCGCAACGTCGAGCAGCAGGATCACGGCGGCCACGACGGCCAGCAGCGCCCAGGTGGACTGCTCGCTTCGGGGCATCTCCAGCTGCTCCCGGTCGAACAGATCGGGCAGGACCGGATCGTCGAGCGACAGCACCCGTCCCCCCGTCATGTCGGCGACACGACGAAGCAGCGCCGCGTTGTGGGTCTGACGTCGATACTCGTCGGAGTACGAACGGTTGACGGCGGCCTGGATGTTGCCGCTGGCAATGCCCCCTCCCTCGGCGGGTGATCCGAAGTGGACGTTCACCACGTGGGAGCCCGTGGCGTCGGGACGAAACCGCCCCTGATACCGCCCGGGTCCGATCTGCTGTAGATCCAGCGGCTGGACCTCCCCGGCGGGTGAGATCACTGACGCTCTGGTCTGCAGGAAGTTGAGGAACCCGGCGTCGGCCTCCAGCGCCTCCAGATCGACGACCACGTCTCCGTCCTCGTCACGCGTCGCGAGCACGAACTCCGAAGGGGTCACCGGCCGCATGACCCACCGGAGGCTCTGTTCCCAGAACGCGGGGAAGGAGGACCAGCCGACCCATCGTCCCCCCCAGCGACCGGTGACATCACTCATGAATGCGATCGAACGGCCGAGTCCGAAGTTCCACCAGGCGTAGAGCGGATCGGCTCCCTGATCGGTCGGAATGGCGAAGGTGGTCTGGGCCAGCCCCTCACGGGCCGCGACAAGGTCGAATCCCAGCACGGGCGGCACCGTATCGAATCCGGACACCGGTCCGGGCAGCGCGTTCGTGCGCTGCGGCTGGAACAATCCCTCCTGGATCAGCGACCGGACGACGAGTTGCGCTTCCTTGATGAAGATCTGGGGAAGCTGCGTCGGATCATCCACGCTGTAGAAGTCGCCACCGGTGACGTTGGCCACCGTCTGCATGGTTCCCCGGGCCGTGGGAACGTGTGGGCCGACCAGCACCGTCGAACAGGTCACATTCGCATCGACGTACGCCTGGAGCAGCGATCGGGTTGGAGGTTGCGGATCACCGTCGGAGATGATCACCACGTGGCGTGCACCCGCATCGACTTCCTTGAGTCCGGCCAGGGCCATCTGCATGGCGGGGGCGAACTCGGGCATGTCGCCGTACCGAAGCTGCCCGGCGGCCGCCATGGCTGCGACCTTGTTCCCGACGATCTGCATCGGGAACGCCCACACCGTGCCGCTGCCGTTGACGAACTCCAGAATGCCGACGAGATCGAGCGAGCTGAGCGCCTCGATCGCGGCCTCTGCGACCCGCTGGCCCCAGTAGTTGCCCTGGGGCATCTCGCAGCTGTGGACCACCAGCGCCAGTGCCCCCTGCAGCATCTGGCGATTGGCGGGGGGATCCAATTTCACCGGCAACGCCTCGGCCAGCGGAGAATCGATCCATCCGCCCGCTCCGAATGAGCTCGGACCACCGGTCATGAGCAGCCCGCCACCGGTGTCGTGCACGTAGGCGCGAAGCGCATCGACCTGCTGCCCGCTGAAGGACCACCGGGGCACGTTCGCGAGGACGATGGCGTCCCAGGCCAGCAGCGGCACCAGACCGTTGCCGATGGTCGAAGGCGTCCGAACCGTGGTCTCGATGCCCACTTCCTGCAGGGCCGCAGCGAAGGCCGTGACCTCCATCTGGTCTTCGGCGATGATGAGCACGGATCCGGATCCATCCACGAAGGTCACCGCGGTCGCGCGGTTGTTGCGGACGATCGCGTCCATCGAGGCGTCATCCGCCTCGAACACGGCCTCGAACTGCTGGGGACCACTGCCCCGCAGGTCGACCGTCACACGTTCGACGCGGGTTCCGCCGTCCAGAGCGAGGGGGATGTCGTCCCCCAGTGGTACACCGTCGTGCAGAAGCACGAGTCGGCCCGTCGCACGCCCCTGACTCTGCAGCACCACGGTCAACTCCACCGCCTGCCCCTCTCGGGCACGGGCCGGTGCCAGCAGTCGGTCGACCAGCACTTCGTTGGCGTGCGTGTACTCCAGCGGCAGCACGTCGATGGGAATGCCACCGTGTCGCGCGAGATCGGCCGCGGCGAGAATGGAGCCGCGAGTCTCGTTGCCGTCGGAGACGATCAGGATCCGATTGGCCGTCTCCTGCGGCAGCAGTCCCTTGGCCAGCTCCACCCCTCGAAACAGATTCGTCTCGGAGATGTCGGCGGGTTCACCGGACAGATCGATGATCGATGCGACGTCCGGCATGGCCGACGGGACGGCGTCGAGTCCGGACTGGACCACGGCGATCCGATCGCCCGCCTGTCGCCCGGGGCCCTCGGCGGCCGACTGCAACCAGTCGACAGCCTGCTCCAGCAACTGGGCAGGGACACTCCGGCTTCGGTCCAGCACGACCGCCACGGTGACGCCTTCGCCCTCCTGCTGCCAGGCGGGCCGGGCCAGGGTCGTGGCGAGCACGAGGACCAGCAATGTTCGCAGCGACACCACGATCGTGGTGCGGGTCCGGGACAATCCGCCACGACTCGACCACGACAGCAACCACACCGGCACGAGCAGCAGCACCAACAGCAACCAGCCGGGATGTTCAAAGGTGATCGGCATGCGTCCGGAGCCCCGCAGGCATCATACTCCTGCCCCTGCCGCGTCGATCATCTGCACCCGGTCATTGCCCGAATCCAGGATGTAGATCGTCTCTCCCATGCGGTCAACGGACCACGGAGCGTTCAACTGGTCGGGGCCGTGCCCGTGCGAGCCCCAGGCCCCCAGCCACCGCCCCTCGGGATCGAAACGCTGGATGCGCGAGGAGCCGAACTCACTCACCAGCAGCGACCCGTCCTCGAGCAGGACCAGATCGTACGGATAGTGCAGCGAACCGGGGTCCCGGCCGACGCTTCCGATGATCCGGATCACGTCACCGTCGAGCCCCAGGACCTGGATGCGATGGTTGCATGAATCCGCCACGTAGAGCCGCTCCCTGCCGGCATCGATCACGATCGACTGCGGGCGGTTGAACTCCCCCGGTGCTTCTCCGAACCGGCCGATGACCGATCGCACGGTCCCGTCGGATTCGAACACCTGGATGCGGTCGTTTCCTCCGTACTCCGAGACGTAGATCGTGCCCCCGGGGCCGAAGGCGACATCGGTCGGGTAGGTGAACTCGCCCGGCGCCTGCCCGAAGGTCCCGAAGCGGACGACCTCCTCGCCCTCGGGGGTGAACTCGATCACCCGAAACTCGTGCGTGTCGGCGACGAAGACGTTGCCGCCCGGACCGACGGCGACCCCGGTGGGCTTTCCATTTTCGAACACCGGCATCGTCCAGTCGCGAAGCCATCGCCCCGCCCTGTCGAAGACCTGCACCCGCGCGGTCTTGTCGATGACGTACACCCGTCCGGAATCAACGTCGGTCGCGATCGCCCGCGGATACACGAACTGACCCGGACCACGACCGGGATGGCCGAATCGCTGGGTGACCGGAAGCGGCTCCGTCCGGGAACCGTCGCCGGTCGGTCCGCAACCCGGAGGAACGACCACGCACGAAAGCAGCAGCACCGGCACGAGCATCGAACGCACCCGCCGGTTCCACACCGCAACCACCCCCCCGGTGACGAGGGCCGCCATGAGACCGGCCACCAGCAGCGCGGCGATGGTCATCACCACCGTGTCGGGCCGTTGGTAGTGCATCGCATTCAGGAGACTGACGGCCAGTGGCGGTTCCGCCGCCGGAGGAGCCACCATCGCCGCCAGCGGAATGTCGCCCAGGGCCAAAGCGGCTCCGAGCATGACGGTGGCGACCGAGGCGATGACCAGTCGTGGCCGCAGCGCCGCGATCAGCCCTCCATCGTGCTCGAGCCGCCGGGCCGAACGCAGCAGTTCGGGTTCCGAGCGCACCACCCAACGTGCAAGCAGGACGGGGATGATGGCCGTCCGCGTTGCCAGCGCCAGCAACAAGGCGAGTCCGGACGCATGCACGCCGGTGCGAAGGGCCGGCGCGTCGGCACGATTCCATGCGGACTCGACCGCCAACCCCAGCATGGTGCCCGGGACGAATGCACAGGCGATCCAACCGATCGACAGCACCACCGCCGTCCAGCGGAACCGGGGCGAGTCGTCGGACCAGAGCCGCACCAGCAGCCACAGCGGCAACAGCCCGGCGACTCCGACCGCCGCCGCACGCGACAGGGCCTGCAGCAGGCTGCTCCCGTACAAATCCATGTAGGCGGACCAATCCAGCGATCCGGCCTGCCACCACTGCAACACCGTGGGCAGCAGGTACGACACCGACCACAGGGTTCCGAATGCCATCCAGGCCGACGGACGAACCACGGGGGCCGCGTGCTGCAGTTCGGCATCGGGCAGCCGGAGAGTACGCCATACCAACCCGGACACCACCAGCGCGAGCAACCAGGACGGCCACGCCAGCGGCAGCAGATCGATCGGCCTGGCTCCCAGCGCCTCCATGGCTCGCAACTCGTTCGACACGGTGTAGATGCCGGCGAGATCGAAGCAGGTCGTGTTGGCAAAGGTGAGCATCCAAACGAGCAGGAATCCCAGAAGGAGTCCGGACGAATCGTGGCGAAGACGCTGGGTGATCCGCTGGGTCATGGGAGCACCGTCCATGGCAAGTTGATCCGATCGCTGGGACGACCAGGTCGATGCCATCGGCACGGCGCAGAGCGTGACGAGCGGCCAACTCCACGCGATCATCGAGACTCCGAGCGTGCACCATCGCGCCATCGACAACGCCCCGTTGGACACGAGCCAGCCGTGCAACGCCGA
>CAJWBW010000124.1:0-5499 GCA_913020415.1 uncultured Phycisphaerae bacterium
CCAACGTCGGTCAGTACGTCGACCTGATGGTAGAAATGACCGTTCCCGAGGTCACGCCGATCGGAAACCGGATCGACGCCACGCTGACGCTGCTGCCTCCGTCGGGCAGTGTCTCGCTCATCGAGATGTACACCTGGAACTGGAAGCTCCGCCGCTGGCAGTTCATGGGCATCCAGGTCTCCCTCGGTGACGAGGAGGAAGCGGAGCCGCTGGAGTTCACCAACTACCTTGCGTCGGCCGACGAAGTCCGCAGTCCACAGGGGCTGATCTACATGCGGGCCGTGGTCCAGACCATCAGCCTCAGCGGTGGTCCCGCCGGCGGCCCCAGCCTGGGCAATCTGGTGCGGTTCGATCAGCTGGACATCACGTTCCAGCCCGGCAGCGGTGGCGGAGGGCCTCCGGGTTGATCCCCCCATCATTCTGTATTCAGACCAGCTCCCATCTCATTGAGGTGGGAGCTGTCATTTTGGGGACTTCAGAGTGCCTAAAAGTGGATTTTCATACTCGAAAATATGGATTTAAACGCCGGAAATCACAGTTCCAGGTACCCCCAGCCCGGAATGCATCTATCTTGAAGGATGGGGATGGGACGCACCATTTCCGTACCGAACCGAGGAGAGATCATCACCATGCTTCACGCTACGAAGACCGTATCTGCGGCGTTCATCATCGCCGCATCTTGTCTGGGAGTCAGCGCATCCGGGGACTACAACCCCAGCCTGGACATCGTGCCGATGCACGAAATCGCCCCGCTGGACCTCGACTGGCTGACCGAAGACGACCGACTGCGTGACGAGGAAAGTCTCCCCTACCGGTTCGCCCAGCCGCACGAAAGCTTCATCACGCCCGGCAACGACGGCATCTGGGATCGCGACGATTCCGGCCGGCTGCGTTGGCGGATGCGAATCTCCTCCAAGGGCGCCCCGCACCTCAACTTCGGCTTCGAACACTACGACATGCCCGCCAGCGCCGAGATGATGATCGAGAGCGTCGACAAGTGGTCGATCCGCGGACCGTTCACCGCCGACGACGCCCAGGAAGGCGAACTCTGGACTCCCATGGTGATGGGCGACGATCTCTTCATCACCATCACCTGCAACGACGCCGACCGGTTCCAGCTCGAGGAAGGCGTCATCCTCACCAAGATCAACGTGGGCTACCGCGGGTTCCAGACTCCCCAGTCCGACCGCGGCACCTCCGAAGCGTGCAACCACGATGTGGAATGTCCGCTGTGCGACGAGTGGTGGAACGAGATCCCCGCCATCGCCATGTACACCATCAACGGCTCCCTGGTCTGCTCGGGATCCATGATCAACAACACGTCAAACAACGAGGATCCGCTGTTCATGACCGCGGACCACTGCGGCGTGCGGGCCAGCAACGACCAGGCTCTGGTCGTCTACTGGAACCACCAGAACAGCTTCTGCCGCACCCCCGGCAGCAGCCAGAGCGGCGGCAACGGCAACGGCAACTACAACCAGACCACCGCCGGCAGCCAGTTCCTGACCACCAACAGCACCTACGACTGCTGTCTGATCCGGCTCAACAGCTCGCCGCAGGAATCCTACGGCATCACCTACGCCGGCTGGTCCCGCTCCAACTCCAACGCCGGCGGCCGCGTGATCCACCATCCGCAGACCGCCGAGAAGCGATGCAGCAGCATCGACGCCCTGTACAGCAACAGCCAGTACTGGGGCGTGAACTACGACGAGGGTCGCACCGACTACGGCTCGTCCGGTTCACCGCTGTTCAACTCGAACCGCCAGATCATCGGCATGCTCTGCTGCGGCGGCTCGTTCTGCAGCAACGACTCCGACGACTACTACGGCAAGGCCTTCATCGGCCACTGGTCGGGACTCGCTCCCTACCTCGATCCGCAGGGAACCAATCAGCAGTCGGTGGACACCCTCAACCCCAACAACCTCAACACCGGCGCGTGCTGCTGGCTTGGCAACTGCTACCAGGTCGAGGAGGAGAACTGCAACAACGTCGACGGCGACTACCAGGGCCTCGGCACCACCTGCGGTTCCGTCGACTGCGCCAACCCCGATCCGACCGGCGCCTGCTGCACGGGAACGACCTGCTCGATCTCGAGCCAGGCCAACTGCTCCGGCACCTACCTCGGTGACGACACGGACTGCTCCGACGACCCGTGCGCTCCGGATCCGACCGGCGCCTGCTGCGTCGGCACCACGTGCGTGATCACCACCGAAGCGGGCTGCTCCGGCAGCTACAAGGGCGACGACACGACCTGCTCCGGCAGCTCGTGCCTCGCCGACACCGATGCGTTCTCGGGCCTGGCCTACAGCATCGTGGGGCAGAACCTCGTCGACGACGCGGAGCCGACCTGGACGGTCGACGTCTACGCGGTGCTGGGTGACGGATGCCGCCTCGATGCGGTCGCCGGTGACACCTCCACCACCAAGATGATCTCGACGACCTCGAGCTTCTACCAGAACCAGTACGGCGGCAACACCTCCGCGTCGATCAACCCGGCGCTGTACTCCGCCTTCCCGGACCTCCGGTACGACAGCTTCGTGACCATCGGGAGCCTTGACCAGACCGGCAACAACCTCGCCGACATCGGCATCGACTTCAACGCCTTCGAGAACGGCGGCGCGATCGATTCCTCCGACGGCTCCTGGTTCATCACTCCCGATGACGCCCAGGGCGACTCCGGCGAGTTCTCCAACGAGTCCTGCGAGTCGGGCAACGGCGTACGCATCGCCCGCCTGACCGTCCGGGACCTGTCGGCCAGCGTCTACGTCGAAGCCCTCTTCCAGGGCAAGGACGCCAGCGGCATCACGTGGCAGGCCACGGGCTCGATGAGCATCGTCAACGACAACTGCAACGTGCTCTGCGAAGGCGATACCAACACCGACGGCATCGTGAACGTCTCCGATCTGCTGGCCGTGATCGCCAGCTGGGGCGATCCGTACGACGTCAACGATCTGTTGACGGTCATCGCCAACTGGAACTGCGGCCTCTGAGTCCGCAGCCCCTCACGGGACCAACCAACCCCCTCGATCCTGCGGATCGGGGGGGTTGTTCATTGGCAACGGTCTTCGGACCGACCGGCACTGCTCCACGGTCCGGTCAGGTGACGGGAGACGACCCCGGCGAGGGCACCATGCCCGCGTCGGCCCCGGATTGATCCGCGGCGGGTTGCTTGGGTCGGTGATCCTCCTTGGTGATCAGCTCGTTCACACCGTCCTGGACCACGTAGGCCCAGACCCAGGCCGCCATGGCCATCAACCGGCTCCGGAAATTGATGAGGAACCAGATGTGCACCACGGCCCAGATCACCCAGCCGATCAGGCCCGAGATGTGGAATCGGCCGATGTCCAACACCGCCTGCCCCCGTCCGATGGTCGCCAGAGCGCCCTTGTCGCGGTAGCGGAACGGACGACCCTGTGGAGGACGGCCCCGACTGATGCGCCGGATCGCCTTGCCGACGTAGGTTCCCATCTGGATCGCCGCCGGAGCGACACCGGGAACCGTGGTTCCGTCGGCCTGCTCCACGCAGGCCAGATCACCGACCACCCACACATCCTCGCGGCCCGCCACGGTGAGATCCTCCTGCACCGGCACGGTGCCCTGAGGACCACGGTCCAGATCCAGCTGCCCGGCCATCGCCTCGGCCAACGGACTGGCCTGCACGCCGGCGGCCCAGATGACGGTTCGGGCGGCGATGAAGTCGTCTCCACCCTCACCCTTGAGATGCACCCCGTCGTGGCCCACGTCCATGACCTGGGTGTTGGTCCGTACCTCCACCCCGTAGTCGGTCAGGGTGGACGCCGCGGAGTCGGAGGATCGGTTCGACATGGTGCTGAGCACCCGGTCACCACCCTCGACGAGGATGACCCGGGCCTTGGAGACGTTCAGATCGTGGAACTCGCGGGCCAGCCGGTCGACCGCCAGCTGCTTGATGGCCCCGGACACCTCGACCCCCGTCGCGCCCGCCCCCACCACCACGAAGGTCAGCCACTCGGGAACCAGTTCCTTCTCGCCGCGGACCCGGCAGACTTCGGCCTGTTCGAATGCGTCCAGCACCCGTGCCCGGACGATGTGGGCATCCTCGAGCGTCTTGAGCCCCGGAGCGACCTCCTCCCAGCGGTTTCCGTAGTAGTTGGTCCGCACGCCGGCGGCGACCACGAGATGGTCCCAGGGAATCTCGAGCTCGTCGGTGAGGACCACCCGGCGGTCGAAGTCGAATCCTTCGACCTCCGACTTCACCACCGTCACGTTCCGCTGCCGACCGAAGACCCGCCGCAGGGGGGCCGCGATCGAGCTGTCATCGAGCACCCCGGTCGCCACCTGGTACAGCAGCGGCTGAAAGAGGGTGTGGTTGCTGCGATCCACCAGGACCACGTCGACGTCGGCCCCCTGCAGCATTCGGATGCACGAGACGCCCCCGAATCCACCGCCGATGACGACGACTCTGGGTCTGTCAGTTCGATCGGACTTGAAACGTTGCTTCACGCGCACGGCCCCCTCGTTGTGGACGCAGATGGGCATTCGGGTCCCGACGACCGCACCGGTACGACCGCCCCGTGCGCAGATGCATCGGAAAGACCCATGACAAAGGTGCACATTTGGCCTGCCCCCTGCCTATCGTTCCCACGGAAGAAGCCCATGACCGAACTCATTCGCACATTGAAGCGGATCGACTCCTTCGACACCCTCGACGCCATGATCTCCCGGACCATGGCCAGGGTCGGTCCTGTCCTGCTTACGTACTCCATCGCCATCATCTTCTTCTGGTTCGGACTTCTCAAGGTTCTGGGAATCAGCCCCGCTCAGGAACTGGTCGAGAACACGGTCTACTGGTTCAGCAATCCCGCCGATTTCGTGGTGATCCTCGGCTTCTGGGAAATGGCCATCGGGATCACCCTGTGCTTCCGGCCGCTGATTCGCGTCGCACTGTTGCTGCTGTTCTTCCAGATGCCGGGCACATTCCTTCCCCTGGTCCTGCTGCCCGATGTCTGCTTCACCGATCTGCCCGTGGGTCTGACGATGGAGGGTCAGTACATCGTGAAGAATCTGGTGCTCATCTCCGCTGCACTGGTCATCGGGGGAACGGTCCGCACCCGGATCTGAACCACGAACTCCTCTATTCCAGCAGTCGTCCCTCGACTTCGGGCTCGGTGAACTCCTCGAACCGCTCGGCCAGGTAGGCCGGAACGGGTTCCACCGGATGCCGACTGACCTGCTGGCCCCCCTGACTGTCGAGCTCGACGAGGTAGTTCACCCGCTGCTCGGGCATGGTCTCCTCGAAATCCAGACGCTGGTGGGAGCCCCTGCTTTCACAGCGATGCAACGCCCCTCGAATCGTCGCTTCCGCACTGTCGATGGCTCCCAGCAGGTCGAGGGCCAGAGCCAGATCGACGAACCCTTCGGCACTCGGGCGGACATCCACATGCTGGGCCGCCTGCCGGAGATCGGCGATCTTCTCGAGGCCCTCCTCCATGGAAGGACCGTTGCGAACCACCCCGCAGT
>CAJWBW010000125.1:0-5467 GCA_913020415.1 uncultured Phycisphaerae bacterium
CGGCCACGGGTTGGTCCACGGGCTCCGCACCCACGACGACACCCGCATCATCGCCACGGATCTCAAGGAGATCCCCGAGTCCACCCGCTCCCTCTGCGACGAGGTCCACGTCGGAGATGTATGCGACGAGGGATTGATGCAGCAGCTGATCGCCATGCACGAGGTCACGGACATCTACCACCTCGCGGCCCTCCTCTCGACCCGCGCGGAGCACGTGCCCGAGGTCGCCCACGAAGTCAACGTGGGGGGAACCTGGAACCTGTTGAAGCTCGCAGCGGCGCATGCCGCTTCGCACGGGCGTCCGGTCCGGTTCGTCCTCCCCAGCACGATAGCCGTCTACGGAATGGACGGTGTGGATCACAAGGATCGCGTCGGTGCCGTCGCGGAAGATGAATGCAACCTCCCTGCGACCATGTACGGCGCGAACAAGCTCTACTGCGAGCATCTCGGCCGCTACTACTCCCGTCACTACCGTCGGTTGGCGGACAACCGGGGTGCGGCTCTGGTCGACTTCCGGAGCCTTCGGCTTCCGGGTGTCATCGCCGCCGAAACCAAGCCGACCGGAGGGACCAGCGACTTCGTCCCCGAGATGATCCATGCCGCCGCGTCGGGCAGGCCCGGCACGTGCTTCGTGCGACCCTCGTCCCGCATTCCGTGGATGACCATGCCCGAGTGCGTCGAGGCCCTGCTCGCCGTGGGGCGGGTGGATCGATCGAAGCTGACACGGTCGGTGTACAACGTGGCCTCCTTCAATGCGTCCGCCGCAGAAGTCGCCGACGTCATCGGAGCCCATTTCCCCGGATCGTCGGTCGAGTACGTGGTCGACGAAAATCGGCAGGGAATCGTCGATTCATGGCCAGCGGATGTCGATTGCTCGCGAGCAATCGCCGATTGGGGCTACCGTCCCCGCTGGTCTCTTGAGGAGGCGTTCGAACACTACATCGTGCCCAGCATCCAGACCCATTACGCTCAGGCCTGAGGAGTCGCCATGACGACCGCCACCGACGGATCAACCTCTTTCAAGCAACGGACCGAATCCATTCTTTCCGAGCTTGATGCCACCGGACAGCTCAAGCATCTCCAGACGATCGAAGGGCCGATGGGGCCGAGCATCACGCTGCGTGGATACGGCCAGGTCGACTGCTTCTGTTCCAACAACTATCTGGGGCTTGCGAATCATCCCGAGGTCGTCGAGGCCGGCATCGAGGGGTTGCGGCGGTACGGAGCCGGGACGGCATCCGTCCGGTTCATCTGCGGCACCTTCGAGCCCCATGAACGACTGGAGTCCACGATCGCCGACATGCTGGGAGTCGAGGCCAGCTACACCTTCGTCTCGTGCTGGACCGCATCCGAAGCGCTCTTTCCCACGCTCTGCGATCCCGGCGACATCATCATCTCCGATGCGCTGAACCATGCCTGCATCATCGACGGCATGCGTCTGGCCACCGTGATCAAGAAGGGGGTCCAGAAGGCCGTCTACCGGCACTCGGACATGGATGACCTTCGCCGGGTCCTCGAGCAGGCCAGGGCCAATGATGCCGTCACCGGGGTGATGTGGGTCGTGACCGACGGCGTCTTCTCCATGGAGGGGGACCTGGGCAGGCTGCCCGAGATTCGCGCCCTGTGCGACGAATTCGGCGCGATGATGGTCGTGGACGATTCCCACGGCACCGGAGTGATGGGCGAGACCGGTCGGGGGACGCACGAGTACTGGGGGATGCAGGGCTCGGACATCGACCTCTTCACCGGAACCCTTGGCAAGGCGTTGGGTGGCGGGGCCGGCGGCTACATCGCGGGTTCCCGGGCGGCCATCGATCTGATCGTGCAGCGAGGTCGTCCCACCCTGTTCTCCAATGCATTGCCGGTGACCGTGGCATGCAGTGCGACCCGGGCCATCGAACTCCTGATGGAGGAACCCCAGCGGGTGGCCACGCTCCGCAGCAATGTGCAGGCCGCCAGGGCCGGCATTCGGGACGTCGGGTTCGAGGTGCTCGAGTCGCCGACGGCAATCTGTCCCATCATCGTGGGGGAGACGGCGACCGCCATCAGCATGAGCAATCGGCTGCTCGAGAATGGGGTCTTTGCGATCGGATTCGGCTACCCGGTGGTTCCGGAGGGAGAAGCCCGCATCCGGGTCCAGATCTCCGCGGCCCACGAGGCCGGGCACATCGATCGTCTGGTCGGAGCGCTTCGGGTTCTCAAGGCCGAGCAGTGATCAGGGCCGGACGTCGGCGAAGCGGTCCAGGAGATCCGGCTGCATGTCGTTCCGCCAGTCTCCGTCGGACTTGAGTGCCGATCCGATGATCAGCGCATCCGCGTGCTTGAACAGGGCCGGGGCCGAGGATGGTGTCACGCCGGATCCGATGCAGATCGGAAGATCCACGGCCTTTCTCGCGGATTCGAGTTCCTCGGTTTGTACAGAGGTGCCGGTCGTCTTTCCGGTGATGACGATCCCGTCGGCCAGGCAGTAGTCGGCGGCGGAGGCGTGGTCCCAGGTGTCGCAGTCGGCGGTGATGGCGTGTGAGGAATGCTTCTTCTGGATGTCGGCCAGGATGGCGATGTGCTCGGCGTCGATCTGTCGCCGGTACCGCAGCAGCGGCCCGGCATCCGCTTCGTCGAAGAGGCCCTCGTCGGCGATGGACGAGAAGACGAATCCCTCGGCACGAATGAACTGGGCGTCGCACGCGAGGGCAACCGAGAGTGCCGCCCGATTGTCACCGGCCAGCACCTGGACGCCCATGGGCAGGCCGATCGAGTTGCGGATGGTCCTGCTGATGACCGACATTGCGGCGACCACTTCCGGGCCGACGTGGCGACGCAGGTAGGGGCGGTCGTGCGTGTTCTCGATCAGGAGCGCATCGAATCCCGCCTGCTGAATCAGTTCCGCCTCGTGCAACGCCCGGTCGATCACCGCCTGCAGCGAATCGCATCCGGCCGCAGAGCCGGGCAGCGGCAGAAGATGGATCATGCCGACCAGGGCCTTGGAGGCTCCGAAGATGTCGGTTGCGGTGCGGGGTGAATGGGTGGTGGTCATCGGCGCTTCCTTCTCCGGGGACCAAGATGCGACTTCCACCAGTCGAGGATCTGGTGGAGGCGGTGCAGCCGCATGTCGGGAGGACCATTGCGGCTCATTCCGTGGCTGGTTTCCCGTGGGTAGCGTACGAAGACCGAGGGGATGCCTCGAATCTGGAGGGCCGCGAAGACCTGCTCGCCCTGTTCGACGTTGCAACGCAGGTCACCTTCGGAGTGGATGATCATGGTGGGGGTCTTGACCCGTCCCATGGTCCGGATGGGACTGGAATGCCAGAGCTGGTCCGGGCAGTCCCAGAAGGCTCCGGGCCAGTACGTGTCCGGCTTGTAGACGAAGTCGCTGTTGCCGCCCATGCTGACCAGATTGGATACGCATCGATCGGTGATGGCTCCGGCGAAATCGGTCGTGTGACCGATCACCCAGAGGGTCATGTAGCCGCCGTAGCTCCCTCCCATGACCCCCATGCGGTCGGGGTTGATCGAAGGGTGGTTCTGCATGAACTCCTTGACGGAGTTGATGTCTTCCCAGTCCTTGCCGCCCCAGCTTCCTCGGATGGCCGCAGTGTGATCGCGCCCGTATCCCTTGCTGCCGCGTGGATTGCTGTACACGACCAGGTAGCCGGCGGATGCGAGGACCTGGAACTCGTGGAAGAAGCATTCTCCGTACTGGGCGTGCGGACCTCCGTGGATCTCGAGGACGGCCGGATGGCGTCGTCCGGCTCGATGGTTGACCGGGGTCATGACCCAGGTCTGGACGCGGGTCCCGTCGGTGGATCGGACCCACCGGACAGAAGGCTTGCGGACGTGGTGGGAGGCGACCCACTCGTCGTTGAAGTTCGTGATTCGTCTCGTGCGGATCGCGGTGGCTCCGACGCGGCCGACGTGGATCTCCGGAGGTGCCGTCGGGTCGTCGATCATCATGGCCATGACCCGGCCGTCCGAAGAGCAGTTTCCGGGCGTGATCACAGTCCGCCCCTCGGTGAGCATGCGGGGGGTGCCGCCCGAGCAGGGGATCGATGCGACGTGGGATTGTCCATGCCAGCCGATGCCCGCGAGAATGCGTTTGGAATCGCCGGACCACTGGATATTCGGCTCGAACGAGACGTCGGCGCTGTCGGAGAGGGCGCACGCCATCAGGCACCAGTCGGTTCCGGCCGTCAGGCTGCGGGCATTCCTTCCGCTCGCCGTGCACGTCCAGAGTTCAAGATTCTCGGTCGAATAACTGCCGTCCTTGCCTTCGCGTCCCGCCCACGCGATCCGGCGCCCGTCGGGTGACCATTTCACGGACGTCTTCGGACCCTTGGGAACGCCGTCGAGATGGTGGATCGATCCATCCACCGCATCGATCGTCAGCAGCTGACTGTCCCACGATGCAAGCACCCCACGGCGATTGCGGACCGAAGTGACGGCGAGCTGCTTCGAGTTGGGTGACCAGTCGAACGACATCCACCCGATGGTGTCCCTGTCGTACAGGAGGCGATGCTCGCCGGTCGCGGTGTCCACCAGGTACAACTTGTAGCGTTCGGCATTGAAGTAGCCGTCACCGTCGAGGCGGTACATGGTGTTGTGGAGGACGCGTGGTGGTGGCGTCAGGCCGTGTTCCTTCCGGTGTTCGACGGCCTCCTTCGTCCAGTCCGGCTCGCGTTCGCGGAACGTGAATGCGATATGGCGACCGTCGGGTGCCCACTGGTAGGAACCGATGCTGCCCTGGGGAAGCCGGGTGAGCTGGCGCGCCTCACCGCCGTCGGCATCGATGACGTGCAGCTGGGGGATCTGCTTGTCCCGAGCGGAGACGAAGGCAATGCGGCCTCCGTCGGCCGACCATCGCCCGCGACTGTCACGAGGCCCGTGGGTGAAGGGGCGGGGGGTGCCACGCCGCGTGCTGACCATCCACAGACTGGTTTCGTACGTGTTCCGTTCTCCGATCACCTTGTGGGTGAACAGCACCCGGGAGCCGTCGGGACTGACCTGGGGATCGGACACGAACACGAGGTCGTTCAGGGATTCCGGGGTGACGAGTGATCGCTTCGAACGTGCTTTGACTGCCATGAGGGGCTCCTTGTCGGTCGCGGTGGACCCGCATGATACGATCATGGGAGATCATGGACACCTCAGGTACAGAACGGGACATCGCACTGCTCAGGGAGCTGGTCGCGATCGACACCACCAGCGATCGGAGCAATCGGCCGGCCATCGACCTGGCCTGCCGGGTGCTCGATCATCCGGGCATCGAGCTGATCCGCATGCCGGTCCATGAGGACAAGGAGAATCTCATCGCGATCGTGGGCACGCTGGACGGCACCGGGAGCGGCCTGCTTCTGTCGGGCCATCTCGACTGCGTTCCGGCCGGCCGGGGATGGGCAAGTCCGGCGTTCGAGCTCCATGAGCGTGCGGGTCGCCTGCACGCCCGCGGAGCGTGCGACATGAAGGGGTTCGA
>CAJWBW010000126.1:0-5458 GCA_913020415.1 uncultured Phycisphaerae bacterium
GTCGCCGACGACCGCATCACCGACGCCCAGGACCTGCTCGACAAGCGCGACCGCATCGATCCCGACGCCTTCACCGCCAAGGCCGCCGAACTCGGACTGACCGACGACGCCGTGGCCCGACTGGGCGCCCTGGGCGGGGACAGCGTGCCCGCCTCCACCGACCCGGCCACCCTGGCCGAGGCCTGGTCCGTGCCCGCCGACGCCCTGACCGAACTCGTCGCCCTGCGCCGCGAACTCGAAGCCCGCGGACTGCTCGACGCCTGCCGCTGGGACATCTCCATCGTCCGCGGACTCGCCTACTACACCGGCGCCGTGTGGGAGATCCACGAGACCAGCGGCAACGAACGGGCCATCGCCGGCGGCGGCCGCTACGACCAGCTCGTCGAAAGCTTCGGCGGCCCCTCGCTGCCCGCCTGCGGCTTCGGCATGGGCGACGTGGTCCTCGAACTCGTGCTGCGCGACCGTGATCTGATCACCGACGGCGCCGAGCTGCTTCCGCGACCCGACGCCTTCCTCGTCTCCATGGGCGACGACACCGACGACGCCGTGGTGCCGCTGCTGACCCGGCTCCGCGCCGCGGGACTGCACGCCCGGGCCACCGACAAGACCACCCGCAACCTCGGCAAGCTGATCAAGGACGCCAACCGCGCCCGCGCCAGGTACGCGGTGATCATCGGCGAGGAGTTCGCCGACGGCCGCGTCGTGGTCAAGGACCTCGACTCGGGCGACCAGACCGAGGTCGAACTCGACCAACTCGAATCCCGACTCGGAACCGGCTGACCCGTGCGCTGCCTGATCGTCACCGCCGTGGACGCCGAATCCGAAGCCCTCGGATCGATTCCCGATGCGGTCATCGTCACCGGCGGCGTCGGACGCACCAACGCCGCCGCGGCCACCACCGAGGCCATCCTCACCCGCGGTCCCTTCGACCTGGTGATCTCCGCCGGCATCGCCGGCATGCTGCCCGGAGTGGAACTGACCATCGGCGACGTCCTCGTGGCCGAAGCCTGCGTCTACGCCGAAGAAGGACTCCTCACCCCCGACGCGTTCATCGACATGACGGCGATGGGCTTTCCCCTGGGCGACTTCGAGGGCAACACCGTGCCCGTCGACCCCGCCCTGCTGGAGCGGCTTCCCGAACCCGTGCTCGTGGGACGCATCGCGACCGTGGCCACCTGCTCGGGCAGCGATCTGCAGGCCGAACTGATCGCCCGCCGCACCTCCGCGGTGGCCGAAGCGATGGAAGGGGCCGCCGTCGTGCACGCCGCCCGTCGACTCGGCGTGCGCGGCATGGAGATCCGCGCGATCTCCAACCACACCGGCGATCGCGCCCGGCAGGAGTGGGACATTCCAACCGCACTGCACGCATTGGGCGAGGCCGTGCCGGCGATCATCCGGCATCTCACCGCCGACTGAACAACTCCACCAGCCGGATCGACTCCACGGCGTCATCCTCGCAGGGCGCGCAGACGGAACCGCCGCGCCGCGGGACCGCCGATTGCCCCTGCAGAACCGACGCTCCCGAACCGACATCAACTGCATGCACGCAGCGGGAGGTCGCACATGTTCATGAGACCGAGACGACACGGCCCGATCGCGATCGACTTCGGGGCCGGCTCGCTCAAGCTCGTCCAGACCACGGGCGGGGGCGGACGATCCGTGCTCGCCGCCCACGAGCAATTCGCGCCCGGGGAAACCGGGGACGACTGGGACGCGACCCTCCGGTGGCTCACCGACGCCGTGCCCACCGCGCTTGCCGAATCGGACTTCCGCGGACGACGGGTGCTCGTCGGTCTGCCTTCGCAGTGGACCGGCGTGCAGCACCTGCAGATCGATCCGGAGGATCTTCCCCACGCCGAGACCATCGCCGCCACCTCCCGGTCCGATGCCCCCGACGAGCAGCTGACCCGCATCATCCACGTGGGCGACTTCCTGCGCAACGATCGGATGCGTTCGGAACTGATCAGCCTCAGCTTTCCTCGCCACGCCATCTTCGGCCTCGTGGAACTGCTGCACACCCTGGGCTACGACGTCGTCGATCTCCGCACCCAGATCCGGGCCGCGGTCGACGCCTTCGCCCATCTGCACCGACGCAGCGACGATGCGGCGGTGGCGACGATGTACGTCGATCTGGGCACGTCCGGCACCAACTGCATCGTCGCCAACGGAACCGACATCGTCTGCGCCCGACGGATCACCGTCGGCACCCGTCACATCGACCGGGCCATCGCCCGGCATCTGGGATGCGATGCGGAGTCGGCCCGCGACCACCGGCTCGCCCACGAGCGATCGGAACCGGAGCCCGGCAACGCACCATCGTCCCCCTCCGAGCGTCGGGGCACCGGACGACCCGACACGCTGGAACATCCGATGCTTCTCCCGGATCCCGGTGCCGACGGCATCCCGGAATGGGACGAGCTGCTGAACACGATCGTCGACGAACTTCGCATGGCCGTCCGCTACGACGCCGGTCTCTTTCCCGACCGGTCCATCGACCGGATCGTCTTTCTCGGCGCCGGAGCGCATTCGGATCGCGTCTGCCGTCACATCGTGCAGGCCCTGCAACTTCCCGGACAACGGGGAAATCCGCTGGCCCGCTACGAACGACCCGCGGGCGGATCGGTCCCGGCCAGTTGGAACGGCCCCGTCCTGCCGGGCTGGGCGACCACCATCGGCCTGCTTCGGTGCAGCCAACCCCGGGAGCGACGTCATGCCGCATGATTCCTTTCTTCCCCCCGAATACGTCGAGCAGAAGCGGGATCGACGGACCTCCCTGCTGGCCATCGGCCTCTTCGCAGTCATCGTCTTCGCCATCGCCGCCGCCTTCCTGCACCGACAGGATCAGTTGCAGCGGGCCATCGAACGACAGGAGCACGCCATCGAACGCACCCGGGAAGCCGGACAGCAGGTCGCGCTGCTGACCAACCTGCAGGCATCGCGCCTGCAGATGCTGGACCGGGCGGAACTCGCCGCGGCACTGGTCGAACGCGTGCCGCGTTCCATTCTCATGGCGCAACTCATCGGGCGCATGCCCGAAGGACTGGCCCTGACCGAGTTCGATCTCGGGTCCACCCGCATCCGCACCCCGCCGTCGGAGGTGGTCGTGGATGCATCCGGACGCCGAACCGCCCGGACGGCCGCCGCCACCGACCCGGCCCCGATCGAAGTCCCCCGCTACGTGGTGCGACTGGGCCTGAAGGGCGTCGCACCCACCGACCTGCACGTCTCCGAATTCCTCGCCGCCCTTAACGACGATCCGCTTCTGGAACGCGTCCGACTGGAATCGACCCAGGAGGACGTGGTCGACCGGGACATCGTGCGGCGCTTCGAGATCACCTGCGCCCTGGTGCCCGACGCCGACGTCCGCACCGACGGAGGGACCCCGTGAACGGCATCACCCGACAACTCGGATTCATCGTGGTGATGGTCGCGGTCCCGCTGATCTGCTGGCAGTTCGTCTTCACGCCGCAGCACGAACTGATCGAGTCCATCAACCACGACATCACCCTGCGTCAGCAGAAGCTCGACGACATCGAGTCGACCGCCGCGGATCTCCAGGAACTCGAGGCGATCGTCGAATCGGGCTTCCGGGCCATCGAACTGATCGAGTCCAAGCTGCCCCGGGAGCAGGAGGTCGAACGCATCCTCGAGCAGGTGTGGCAGGCGGCCCGCGGCAACGGACTGGTGGTGAAGTCGGTCCGCACCCGCACTCCGGTCGCGGCCATGGTCTACATGGAGCAACCCCTGGCCGTGCAGCTGGAAGGTCCCTTCGAAGGCTTCTACCGGTTCATGCTCGCCCTGGAACGATTGCCGCGCATCACGCGGATCTTCGATCTGGAACTGTCGGCGATCACCCAACGCAGCGGTCCGTCACGCGACGAACTCCCGCCGGGATCCGTGCGGGCGGACTTCACCCTCAGCATCTACTTCTCGAGCGACACCCGATTCACCGCAGCGGAGGCCACCCGATGATGGAGTTCCAATCGCATTCGATTCCCTCCGAGGACGCCGGCACCGAGCCGATGCCCGCCGAGGACGGCGGGCCCGTGCACCGGGATCCGTCCGGACTGGAATCGTTGCGCAACACCGCACGTCGACGTCAACGCTGGCTGCTGGGCGTGGTCGTGGTGGGCGGCGTCGGTGCGGTGTGGACGCTCAAGTCGCTCGGCGGCGGGGTGCAGGAAGCCCAGGGCGACACCACCGTCGAACGGCTGATCGAACAGTTCATCGACGGCACCGGGGCCGACGCCGACCGGTCTTCCTCGAGCGAACACGTCCTGCTGGTCCTGCAGGAGAGCTACCAGCGTCGTCAGGTTCCCGTGGAGGAACTCCGCTGCAATCCGTTCCGACTCGAGCCGGACACGGGCGGCGGGTCCGATGCGAACTCCGGCGAAAGTCCCGACCGCCGCCGGCAGCGTCGACTCGACGAACTGGAGTCGTACGTGCTGAACCTCGGCATCGACTCGACCCTCACCGGAGCACGACCGATGGCCCGGATCGACGGCGAGCTCGTCCGGCAGGGCGACACCCTCGAGTTCGTCCCCCCCGGCAGCGTGATCACCCTGGTCGGCATCGAGCGCGGTCTCGTCACCCTGCGGGCGCACGATCCGACGCTCGACATCTCCGGCACCTGGACGCGACCGGTCGGTCGCTGAGGAGCAGACGCATGCGATCCGAACTGGACTGGATTCCCGACACCACCCCCCGCTCTCCGACCGACGACGCACCGTCGTCGGAATTGTCCCTCGTACGGCTGCTGCGGGCGCGGTCCATCGTGGACGAACAGTGTCTGGAGAACGCGCTGCGTGTGCAGCAGCAGTCCCCCGGCCGGAGCATGGCCCGGATCCTGATCGATCTGGGAGCCGACGAGGACCAGCTCATGGCTGTGGTCGCGGAGCTGCACGGCACCGAGCGGATGCGCATCGAATCCGGAGACGTCGATCTGCAGCTCGTGGAACGACTCGGAAGCGACTACTGCCGCGAACACCTCGTGCTGCCCATCCGCCGCGAGACGCACCGCATGCTGGTGGGCACCGCCGACCCGGATGCGATCCACCTGCTCGACGAGATCCGGGCCCGACTCGACGCCCGGTCGATTCGGCACGTGCTGATCGATACGGCCAACATCACCGCCGTTCTCGACGACCTGGCGGGTGAACTGCACGAGGACTACGACGTGGAATCCATCCTCGCCGACGTGGAGGACGAGGACTTCGAGCTGCTCGACACCCAGGACGAGGACGACGACACCGAATCCTCCCCCGTCGTGCGGTACGTTAACCACATCATCCAGTCGGCGGTCCGCGACGGCGCCTCTGACATCCACATCGAACCGGAGGAGCAGACCCTCCGCGTACGCTTCCGCATCGACGGCGTCCTGTACGAGGTGATGAACCCGCCCCGAAAGATGCACGCCTCGATCACCTCGCGCATCAAGATCATGGCCCAGCTCGACATC
>CAJWBW010000127.1:0-5431 GCA_913020415.1 uncultured Phycisphaerae bacterium
GTACGAGAAGTCCTCGAAGGGGGGCGGGAAGAAGCCGTCCCGGGCATCTTCGCCGATCCAGCCCATGGGTTCCGCGTTGGCGAAGTTCCGGGGCCCTTCCACGACCACCATGCTCAGCACTTCGTCGGCCAGCCACGCCGCGGTCATGCGACGCTCCCCCTGAATCTGTCGGGCCATGGACTGGGTGCTGAGCGATATGACCACCGTCATGCCCAGCGCAAGCACGATCGCGGCCACGATCACCTCAAGGAGCACGACACCGTGTCGCGCAGGCTTCGAAGAGGGCCGCATGTCACCAGTCCTCCTGCCAGCGTCCGGTCGTGTCAAGGTCCTCGGGTTCGCGGGCCGGGGCGGATTCGATGCCATCCTCCATCCGCTGCGGGGCCAGCGAATGCGGTGGCAGCGACAGCAGGACCGTTCGATCGCCGTGCTGGAGCTCGATTTCGATCAAGGGCCGGTTCTCACCCGGCATGGCCGACAGCGGCCATTCGACGAGATCCGCCCGGTCGCCGTCCACCCGCACCTCGAGGTCGTCGAGTTCCATGAAGTCGGGCAGCATGACTCCGCGGGTCATCGGGTCCATGGCCCACATGGGCAGTCCGGTGGCGTTCTCGCCGCTGTCGCGACGCATGAGCAGCAGTGCTTCGCGATCGGGGTCGATCATCAAGCCGACCGGGTTGGGACTGTGCTCGCTGCGCAGGGCGTACATCATCAACAAGTCGCCGACCTGATCGATGGTGGTGTCGAAGCTTCGCCCCTGTCGGCTGGTCATTCGGTAGACGAGGGTGGACATCAGGAGAGCCATGATGACGCAGACGAGGATCATCTCGATCATCGTGAAGCCGCGTCTGGATGCCCTTCGGTCGTCGCGCACGTCGGATGTCCGCTCAGTTGGTGACGTCGGCGTTGGGACCCTCGCCGCCGAGCTGCCCGTCTTCGCCGTAGGACGTGATGTCCCAGGTCAGGTTGACATTGCCGGGGTTGACCAGGACGAACTGGTTGCCCCACGGATCAAGGATGTCGTCCACGTTGTTGACGTAGGGGCCGTTGGGGCCGCCCCCGTCTTCGGGCCGGAACGTCAGGACTTCGAAGTCGAAGTCGGATGGGGGACTGGAGAGGCCGACATCCAGCAGGTAGTTGTTGAGCGACTGGTTCAGGCGTGCTGCGGCCGTCTTGGCCAGTTCCGACTTGGCCTGTCCCAGCTTTTGGACCAGCGTCGTGGAGACGACCGTCACGAGGAGGGCCATGATGGTCACGATGACGATGACCTCGACCAGGGTGAAGCCTCGTCGTGCATGGCGCATGGGGCTGGATTTGGTTCGTCGCATGGTTGTTGTTCCCTTTATGTGACTACGAGCGGTTTCGGTTGGGTGTTCATTGTGCGAAGGCCTGCATTTCCATCAGCGGCAGGAGGATGGCGGCGAGAACGAATCCCGCCACGCAGGCCATTACGATGATCAGGATCGGGGGAAGCGCCTTCATGACGAGTTTCACCGAGGTGTTCACCTGGCGGTCGAATGCGGAAGCAGCATGCATCAGCATCGATTCGAGTCGGCCGGAACGTTCGCCCAGATTCACCACCTGCACCAGGAGCGGGGGAAAGAGCTTCGATCGTTCGAGCGGATCGGCGAGGGGTTTGCCTTCGGCGACCTGGCCCTGGACGAGATCGATGGCTCCCATCATTGCGGTGTTGCCCAGCGTGTCCCGCGTGATCCGCAATGCCTCCAGAATGGGAAGGCCGGCGGAGCAGAGCGTGCCGAGCGTGTGGGTGAAGCGGGCCACGGCCACGTCGCGGATCAGCGGGCCGATCAGCGGTATCTTCAGCTTGAAGCGGTCGAACTTCATGCGGTTGGAGGGGTTCGCGATCCACGCCCGTCCGGCCAGCCACGCGACCACGGCTACGATCACCAGCACGAGCCACCAGTTCTGCAGGAAGGTGGAGATGCCCAGGATCACACGCGTGGGCATCGGAAGGGCGACGTTGCCGGTGGCGATCAGCGGACCCATCAGTCGCGGGATCAGGACCGTCACGAGGATGACCACGCTGACGAGGATGAGCCCCAGCACGAGCATCGGGTAGAAGGCCGCGCTCATCAGTTCACGACGGAGTTCGACGCTTCGCTCGAGCAGGTCCGCCAACTGGTGAAGCACTTCGTGGGTCCGTCCGGAGGCTTCGGATGCCCTGAGCATGCCGATGATCAGATCGTCGAACGGGCGTCCGTACTCCTGAGCCGCCTTGTAGAGCGGCTCACCGGCTTCGACCCGTTCGATGAGATGATCGAGGATCACCGGGGCGCCCTTGCCGGTGGCCTGTCGGCGGATCGTCCGCAAGGCCTGCATGAGTGGAAGGCCCGCTTCCAGGGCCGTGGCCATTTCACGGATGAGGGTGGCCATTTCGGTCTTGCGGAGCGTCGGTCGGCGAAGCCCGGTGCGGGACGCGTTCCGGCCGGTCGATTCCATCGCCCCCGGCTCGACCGTGTCCGAGGTCATGGTGATGCTCGTTGCAGTTTCGCCGCGTTGAAGCAGGGAGCGAACCGCTTCGGCGCGATTGGCGGCGGAGATCACGCCGCTCAGACGGTCGCCGCTGGTGCTCATGCTTTGGTACTGGAACGTGGGCATCGGGTTCAGATCACCATCTCATCGGAATCCTGCGTGGCCCGCAGTACTTCCTCGATCGTGGTTTCGCCTTCCACCGCCCGTCGGATGCCGTCGTGTCGCATCAGCTGGAAGTCTTCGGCCGCCGCTTCACGGAGTTCGGCCTGCGATGCATTGGTGGAGATCGCAGATCGCATCGATGGATTGATGCGGAGCAGTTCGAAGTAGCCCAGCCGTCCCATGTATCCGGTGTTGTTGCACTTCTCGCATCCGACGCCGCGCCATGCCCGTCCATTGAACAGTTCCCGTTCGTCCTGGCGGAGTCGCTGTGCCATGTCGTCCTCCAACGCGATCTCCTCGCGGCAGTGTCGACAGATTCGCCGGCCGAGTCGCTGGGCCAGCAGTCCTTCCAGCACGGATGCGACCAGGAACGGTTCCGCGTCCATGTCGACCAGTCGGCCGATGCTGCTGATGGCGTCGTTGGTGTGCAGGGTGGACAGGATCAGGTGGCCGGTCAGTGCGGACCGGATGGCGATGTCCGCCGTTTCGTTGTCACGGATCTCGCCCACCAGCACCACGTCGGGGTCCTGCCGCAGAATCGAACGCAGGCCGCTGGCGAACGTGAGTCCACGCTTGGGATTCACCGGAATCTGGTTGATGCCCGAGAGCTCGTATTCGACCGGATCCTCGATCGTGATGATCTTCTTGTGGGGGTCGTAGAGCCTGGTCAGGGATGCGTAGAGCGTGGTGGTCTTGCCCGATCCCGTGGGGCCGGTGACCAGGACCATGCCGTGCGGCTTCTCGAGCAGGGAATCCATGGTATCCACGAGTTCGTCCCGCATGCCGAGGGTCGAGAGATCCAGCGTCAGCGAGGACTTGTCGAGAATTCGCATGACGACGGATTCGCCGTAGAGCGTGGGGACGGTCGAGACACGGATGTCGACCTTTCGTCCTTCGAATCGAAGTGCGATCTTGCCATCCTGCGGAACGTAGCGTTCCGCGATGTTCATCCCGGACATGATCTTGATGCGGCCGATGAGGGCCGGTTGGAGGTGCTTCGGCGGAGGCTTCTGCTCGTGGAGCATGCCGTCGATGCGATAGCGGACCTTGAGCTCGTTCTCGAAGGGCTCGATGTGCACATCCGAGGTACGGCTCTGGATCGCTTCCAGAAGGAGCAGGTTCACCAGATTGATGAGGGTCGGTTCCTCGGCCATCCGGTGGATGTCGTCGGCTTCGATCGCCTCGAGGTTGTGCTCGAGTTCGTCGTCGGCATCGTCGGCATTTCCGGCCAGTGCATCGGCCATCTTGGATGCGGTCGTGCCGTAGTGTTCCCGCATGAGTTCCGAGAAGTGCTTCTTCTCCATCCCTTCCCGGTGCACGGGTCGTCCCGTCAGGGCGGAGATCTCGTCGGCCGCATCCGTGTCCAGCGGGTCCAGCATGGCCAGTACGAGGGAGAGGTCGTCGAAGCGAATCGGAACAACCCGAAGACGAACCGCAACTTCCGGGTCGATGAGGTCGACGGCCGCGGCATCCGCCAGCACGGGCTTCTCGTGCCAGGCGATTCCCAGCAGTTCGCATCGCCGGCGGTGCTCACCCTGGTCGCCATCGGTGTTCGCGGTGGCGACGGGTTGCGATTCGCTGATCGCGTGCTCGTTGGTTGGTGACGATTCGCTGTCCATGGTGTGCCTGTTCAGTCCCGTCTGGGGCCCTTTTGCTTCGGCGGGGGAGCCTGGTTGCTGGGGAGATCTTTGGGATTTTGGCCGGGCTTCTTGCCCTGCGGAGCCATTCCCCGGGAAGCCTTGTTCACGTTGGACAACGTTTCTCCGGTGCCGTTTGCACCGGGGACGATGCCCGACGGGGTGGGGGGTGCGAATCGGCGTGCCCCTTCGAGATCGTTGAACTGCTCGGTGGTCATCAGCTCGCGAAGACGTTCGATGTACCGGATGCCCATCTCCTTGCGGGCGGCAAGCAGTTCCTTGGTCGGAGAGACGTACTTCACGGTTTCCTCGCCGTTGATCTTCCGCAGACGATTGCGGACCTTTTCGCGTTCGCGGTCCGGTTCGTTTCGCTGGATGGATTGCAGGATGTCGGCGTTGAAGGTGTCGAGTTCGGCGTGGTAGTCAGATACGAGTTGCCGAATCGCCTCCTGCAGCGGTTCAGGGTAGGTCGTGTTGGCTGCAGCTGCGTCCAGGACCCGCTGGGCCGGCGTACGGCGGTAGGCGGTGGGATAGGCCCGCAGCAGCGAGTTCTGGATGAAGGTGTCGCGTCGATCCACGGGAAGCACGGAGGCGATGGTCTCGATTCCACGATCGTTTGCCTCGCGAACCTTCACTCTGGCGTCGATCAGTTCCAGCTTTCGCTGGATATCGTCCTCGCTGTCGGCGGCGTTGATGGTTTCCATGATCGTGGCGTGGGGGCCCCGAGCGAGTCGGCTGCGCTGCTTCATGGCCTGCATCACGTCGATCGACCAGTCCGTCACCGCCGGCTGGATCATCGCGGTCGTGGTCGGATCCATCGCCATGTCCCGCAGGATGTGGTGGAGGTTGAGATTCTCGCCGGAGAGGAGGCCCTGACTGAAGTTCTGTTCGATGTAGAGCTTTCGGTTGAACTCCATCCACCTTGCTTCCTGCTCGGAGACCAGGATGACACGGACGTTCTCGATGAGCTGGTCACCGAGCGTCTCTCGTTCGCCCATCCATCGTTCAATCGGCTTGAGGACGAGTTCCAGCACCTTCTGGGGGTCCTCGCGGAGATCCTCGATCTGCTCCTGGATGGCTTCGATCTCGACGTTCATGTTCTCGATGCCGATCTCGAAGGAGAGTTCGTAGTCCTCGAA
>CAJWBW010000128.1:0-5395 GCA_913020415.1 uncultured Phycisphaerae bacterium
TGCCCGTCCCCGACAACTCGATGAATCCGTCGGAGACCGGATCGAAGACGATGGGTGTGCCGTGCCCCGCGGAGGTCCAGCGCATGTCGCGGGTCCGGCCGTTGACCGTCACCAGCAGCATCGTCATGAACCGGTAGCCGCTGGTGTCGGGGACCAGCATCGAGTTGAGGTGCACGAGGAAGTCGGAGAGCGATCCGGGCACGGAGCATCGACTGCGCAGGATGCCGCGGGCGGTGGCCATGAGCATGGCGGCGGCGACACCGTGCCCCATCACGTCGCCGACCGCCACCACCACGGTGTCGTCGTCGGCGTCGATCACGTCGAGGAAGTCGTAGTAGTCGCCCCCGGTCTCGTCGCAGTAGGTGCTGTGGCCGATGATGTCGAGTCCCGCGAGCACCGGGGATGCCGAGGGAAGCAGATTGCGTTGCACCTCCATGGCCAGTGAAAGCGATCGGCGCATCCGCATTCGATCCTGCAGGCCGATCGCCATGTCGTTGATCTCGTCGGCGAGCTGGGTGTATTCGGGAGCGTGCAGGATGTCCACCCGCGTCTCGAGATCCCCCTGACCGATGCGGCGGACGGCGGTGACCAGCTTCAGCAGCGGCTCCACCAGCCAGCGGGCGGCCAGCATGCCCACGAGGACCGCGAGGATCACCGCGATGCTGCTGGCGATCGAACTGCGGCCGAACTCACGGTCGATGTTGGCGACGAAGTCCCGCTCGGGCACCACCGTGGCGAGGGTCCAGTCCAGGCCGAGGTCGCTTCCGATGGGCGAGACCTGCAGGTAGTAGCTCTCATCATCGATGTCGATGTCCCTGCTGGCATCCAGCGCGGACTGGTCCTTGCCGATGAAGGCACCGGCCGCCTTGATCATGGAATTGACCGACTCGGACGCCAGTTTGCGGGAGCGATCGGCGGCGACGACGGAACGTCCTGTGGAGGTGGCCACCATTCGTCCGTCGTCGGTGGCGAGGACCGCAACACCGCTTCGCCCGATGGCGATCGACTGCAGGTAGTCGCCGAGGTCGTCGAGGGTGAAGTCGGCATCGACGACACCACGCAGGGATCCGTCATCGTCGTACATCGGAATGCCGTAGGAGATGCCCAGCGTGTTGAGCTCGCTGTCTTCCGCCCCGACCCACACGTAGGGTTCAGTCCAGCTCGGCACGCCCGCTGCACGCGGCACGCTGTACCAGGGCCGGGTGTGCAGGTCGAACTCGAAGGTGCTCGACGGACTCGATGCGATCTGCCCCTGATCGTCGACGCGCCACTCGCTCATGGTGTCGCCATGGGGATCGTTCTTGAGAGCCCAGTAGTAGTTGCCCTCGGAGTACCGGGCGAACCAGCAGGCCCGACCGTCCTCCGATCCCCACGTGATTGAACTGAGCATGTCGAAGGCCATCAACTCGTCGATGAACGTCTTTCGCCACGAGGGCAGGTCATCGGGATCCAGCATGCCGGTGAGCAGCAGGTCCCGATTCAGCCTGCAGACCCGGGGCGGCATCGAGAGCAGGTCGATGACCTTGGTGGACACCATGTCGTGGATCTGCTGGATGTTCTGATCGGCGATCTCGCGGACCGCCGCACGGGACTGCAGGTTCCAACGGACCAGCAGACCGATCCCGACCAGAAGCACCGGGACCCCCACCATGAGGGGAGCGGAGACCTTGATGGGAAGACGTGAGATCATCGTTCAGCAGTGTACGTCCTTCCCTCTGCAGGATCGAACGCGGACGCAGGTCAGGTCGCCGACTTCTGACTCCGGGCCAGCTGCTTTCGACGTGTCTCGTCGAGGATCCTCTTTCGGAGCCGAATCGCATCGGGCGTGATCTCCACGAGTTCATCGTCCTGGATGTACTCGAGAGCCGATTCCAGCGTGATCTCACGGGACGACTTGAGCACCACGGTGGCTTCCTTGTTCGACTCCCGCACGTTGGAGAAGGCCTTGCCCTTGACGATGTTGACCCCGAGATCGTTGTCCCGCGCGTTTTCACCCACGATCTGTCCGGTGTAGACCACATCCTGTGGCTCCACGAAGAGGATGCCGCGCTGGGAAAGATTGATCATCGAGTACGTGGCGGCCTGGCCGTCGGCCGTCGCGACCATGACGCCGTTGCTTCGCCGGTAGGTCGTCGACCGGGTCGGAGCGTAGCGGACGAAGGTGTGGTACATGACCGCTTCCCCCCCGGTCGCCGTCAGCAGATGGCTTCGAAGGCCGATGAGTCCGCGGGCGGGAATCTCGCATTCGATGTGCATGCGATCGTTCCGCTGCTCCAGCGACTGGACCTCGCCTCCACGCGTTCCCAGCAGTTCCATCGCGGCTCCGACGTTCGCCTCGTCGACGTCGATGGTCAGCAGTTCGATCGGCTCGCACGTCACGCCGTCGATGGTCTTCTCGATGACCTGCGGTCGCCCCACCGTGAGTTCGTATCCCTCCCTCCGCATGTTCTCGAGCAGGATTCCCAGATGAAGCAGACCACGACCCGACACCTTGAACTCCTCCGCACCCTCGCCGGGCTCGACCCGAAGGGCGAGATTGCTGCGCAGCTCCCGATCGAGTCGCTCGGCGATCTGGCGGGAGGTGACGAACTGACCGGAGCGACCGGCGTTCGGTGAGTCGTTGATGCGAAAAAGCATGTGAAGCGTCGGCTCATCGACCGCAATCCGCGCGATCGGGCTGGGCTGCTCCGGACAGGCGATCGTATCACCGATCTCGAAGTCGCCCAGACCCTCCACGGCACAGAGATCGCCCACCGACACCAGTTCGGCCGGCACCCGACCGAGATCCTTGAATCGATACACCTTCTGGGCACGGGCCGGACGATGTTCGTGCTCGTGACAGACGACGACGGCCTGCCCGGCGGCCAGCGCGCCGGCGAAGACCCGTCCCACGGCGATCCGACCCGAGTAGGGGGAATAGTCGAGGCTCGCGATCAGCATCTGCAACGGCAGATCGGCGGATCCCTCGGGAGCCGGAAGATGTTCCATGACCGACTCGAGCAGCGGCTGCATGTCCCCCTCGTGGACGCCTTCCTCGAGGCTGGTCCAGCCGTCGCGACCGGAGGCGTACACGACGGGAAAGTCGAGCCGTTCGTCGCTCGCGCCCAGCGCCACGAGCAGATCGAACACTTCGTTCAGCACCCCGTCGGGCCGGGCATTCGGCCGGTCGCACTTGTTGATCACGACGATGATCGGGTGATCCAGTTCGAGCGCCTTGCCCAGCACGAACCGGGTCTGGGGCATCGGCCCCTCGAAGGCGTCCACCAGCAGCAGCACACCGTCGGCCATCTTCAGGACGCGTTCGACCTCCCCGCCGAAGTCGGCGTGACCGGGGGTGTCGATGATGTTGATGCGGCAGGTCCGCCCCTGGAAGTCGCCGGACCGCGGACGCCAGGTCACGGCACAGTTCTTGGACGTGATGGTGATCCCCCGCTCCTTCTCGAGCGGATCGGAATCCAGAACGCAATCTGCCTCGTCGCGGTTGAGTTCCATGGACCCGCAATAGGCCAGCATCGAATCGACCAGGGTGGTCTTGCCGTGGTCGACGTGCGCGATGATCGCGAGGTTCCTGAGATCCGGGTCGGCGGTGTGGTTCATGGGCGGCTCGGAGGTGGGCGGGCATGGTATCCGAAAGCCCTCCCGCCGCCTGCGAGGCGATCTGATGGAATCCGCCTTGACTTGCCGCCCCCCTTCAGGATGATAAATCCATGCGGTTCGAACTCCCCACTGCCCTTGCGATCTCGATCACCTGCACCTGCACCTGCACCTGCGGCGTCTTCGCCGAGGTGCTTCTGGTCCCGGAGGACTATCCGACCATCCAGACCGCCATGGACAACGCCTCCCCCGGAGACATCATCGATCTGGCGGCCGGAACGTGGACGGACCAGATCGTCTGGGGGCTCTCCGGAGTCACCCTGCGCGGCCGCAACGGGGACGGCTCGACGATCCTCGACGGCATCGATCAGGACTGGAGCCTCGTGGTCTGCTACGGCGACCCCTGCACCATCGAGCACATCACCTTCCGCAACGGCAAGGGCTCGAACGTGTTCGGCATCATCCGGGGCGGAGCCATCTACGCTGAATACAGTGAGGTCACCATTACCGACTGCGTCTTCGAATCGAACCAGCTCGTGCTGGGCGAGTTCGACTTCACCAGCTGGGGTGGCGCCATCGCAAGCTACAGCGCCCCGATGAACATCGAACGGTGCGTCTTCACCGGCAACAGTGCCGAAGGATCGGGCGGTGCGATCTATGCGAACTTCGCACCGATCGACGTCCGCAACTGCGAGTTCACCGACAACTCCGCCCTCCGGACCGGTGGCGGCATCGCCGGAGAATGGGTCGACCTGACGATCGATGACTCCACCTTCCGAAGCAACCACGCAGAGTGGCTCGGTGGCGGCATCTATCTGGCAACAGCCGAAGATCAGTCGGCCGGCACGACCAGCACCGTGACCAACTGCCGGTTCGTGCGCAACCACGCCTCCGATGCCGGGTTCGCAATGGGTGGCGGCATCGCGATCGAATACGCGCAGCTCGTGCGGGTCTCCGATTCCAGCTTCGAGGACAACTACGGATACATCGCCGGGGCGATCCGCGGCGGAAGCCTCGGAAGCAACGGGTTCGTCGAGACCAGCAATGTCCTGTACTGCGGGAATGCGATCGCCACGAACTGGGGCGAAGTGATCGACGACGGCACCTCCGTCTTCCAGCAGAGTTGCGACTGTTCGGTCGACGCCGACGGGGACGGAACGGTGGGCGTCGACGATCTCCTGCGGGTGCTGTCGGCCTGGGGATCGTTCGCCCCGGATGCGGACGTGGACAACGACGGATCGATCGGCGTCGACGACCTCCTGACGGTGATCGCCGGCTGGGGAATCGACTGCGAATAAAATCCTCCGCAACTGTGAGATGGGCCCACCCGGCAACGCATTGAGGCCGAAGGCCCCGTTCGGGGCCCATGCTCGAGCCCGGAGGCCGACGATGCGATCAATCACCCAAGTCATGGCGAACACCACGCTTGCCTTCACCCTGGTCGGCGGAGCCGCTGCGAATACGGCACCGTTTCCCATTGCCGGAGGAGGCAGCACCTACCTGTCCTCCTTGATCGGCCCCTGGACCGACGAGGACTGCATCCATTTCGATTCACTCGATCTCGAACTCGAGGACCTGCTGCTGGGACGCTCGGATGAGGTCGGCTGCCTGCTGGAGGATGAACGATTCACCGATGCGTCCGTCCAGGTCGGACTCGTGCTGACCGATGACGGCTTCACCGCCTCGTTCGGTGGTGCGGGGCATGCGGAGGGAGCCGAGACCTTCAACCGCCACGACCTTGCAACCAATTTCGAACTCGGATTCCCCGCCGACACCCGACTCCGCATCGACTGGACCATGG
>CAJWBW010000129.1:0-5382 GCA_913020415.1 uncultured Phycisphaerae bacterium
TCGAAGGCCTCGCCGGCCCGTCCCGCCCGGTCGCAGGCGTTCCCGATGCGGTGATTGATCACCGCCGATTGGCGGGGGGTTCGAGGACTTGCGTGCAGCCAGGCCCGCGCCGTCCTGACCGCTTCATCCCAGTGTTCGAGCCGCATCTGGCACCGCATCCACGCCGTCAGGATCTGGAATGGAGCATTCGTACTGTGGACGTGGGGGGTCAGCAGACTGGCGGCGGCTTCGGTGTCCCCACGGGATTCGAGGATCTCGGCCATGCCCGACACCGCGTCCGAATTGCCCGGTTGAAGCTCGAGGGATCGTTCGTAGCATCCGGTCGCGTCGTCGAGGTTGCTGTTGAGCCGATGAATGGTTCCCAGGCGGGCATGGTTGCGGGCATTGAAGGGTTGCAGTGCGACGAGACGCTCGGCCGGTCCCGTCGGCATCGGTACGTACGCTCTGGCGATGGTCGCATCCACCAGGCGGGCGAGGAGGTCGAGGTCGTCGGGCTTCAGGTCACTGGCGGTCTGGCAATCCTCGCAGGCGCCGTGCAGATCGCCGATGCCCATGCGGATTCTCGATCGTGCGACACGCAGGGCCGGCTCCGATGGATTCGTGTCGATGGAACGTCCCAGGCGATCCAGCGCCTCGCCGGTGCGTCCAAGGTCCATCTGCGCTTCGGCGTACTCGGCCACGAGCACCGGGTTGTCGGCAGCGAGCAGGAGGGCTCGATCGAGGGTCTCGATCGCCTTGCGTGGCTGGCCCATTCGACGTTGGACCCCACCCAGTCGCTGCAGGATCTCCACGTCGCGGGGCGACTGCCTGGCCGCCTTGCGGAGTACGCGTTCCGCCTTCTCCCACTGTTGGAGCTGGAGATGCTGCGTCGCCTTGGCAAGCAGCTGATTGCGTTGGGGACCGGCAGCCATGATCAGGAGCCTCGTTCGGGGGTCAGGTCGCCGAGGGCGGCGCGAAGCGGAGCCAGATGGTCCCAGTAGGCACGGCTGCGATGGATCGAGCGGGTGTGCATCGGCTGTCGAACCTGATCCATGCTGGGCGTCTGCGCGATTCGTGCAGACCGATGGTAGTCCATGCACGCCGGATGCCAATCAAGCCCAACCCACTCCACGATCCGCCGGGCCTGGGGTTCGGGATCCGAGACCAGTTCCTCGTAGACGACCTCGAGCATCTCGTATCCCGCGGCGGACCAGTGGTTCATCAGACGCCGGTATTCGGAATAGGTTCGCCCCATCGATTCCAGATTGCTCGTGAAGGCCAGGTTGGACGTCATCTGATTGCTGTAGCACGACAGGCACACGTCCAGCGGATCGCGTCGGCAGTGGAGTATGCGGGCGTCGGGAAGGATTCGGTCGATGAATCCGATGTTCATGTAGTTCATCGGGAGCTTGTCGGTGACGTGGCTCGACGTGCCCGCCCCGGCGGACACCTGTTGCAGGTATTCCCGTCCGAGATCGCGGAGTCGGCTGGATTCGAGTTCGATGGTGTTGTTCGGATAGCTGCCGGGCAGGCTGCGGATGATCGCCGGCAATGCGGGGCTTTCTCCGACGGCATGCACGTTCGGGTGGGCGGCAAGGACCTGTTCGAGCAGGGTGGTGCCGCTTCTGAACATCCCCACGATGAAGATCGGTGTGACGCCCGCGGAAGGTGGTCCGGTTGGGCCTTCCTCGGCGAAGCAGGCGATGATGGAGTCGGTCCGTTCGGCATGGAGCGTGTCGTTCCATCGTCCGCGGAAGGGCGTGTTCGCCGTGGTCCACGCCTCGAAGGCCTCGTCGTGCCGGCCGAGGGCATCCAATGCGTTTCCAACCCGAAAGAGAAGCGGAGCAGCCTGCATGCTCGACGTCCCGGAGCGGTCCATCCATCGCCGGGCGTCACGGACAAGTTGTTCATGTTGTCCGAGTCCACTCAGGACCCTGGTCCAGCTCAGCATCGGGTGCAGGGGCGAACGATCGGATTCGATCGTGGGACGCAGCAGTTCCATCGCTTCGTCGGATCGTCCGTCGGACTCCATGACATCCGCCAGACCGGCGATGGCATCCGTATTCCGGGGATCGAGACGGAGCGCTTCCCGGTAGGCGGCTTCCGCAGCGGAGCCCTCGTCGTTGATTCGCAGGATGGTGCCGAGGCGGGTGTGGTTGCGGGCTTCGAACGGCTGCGCGCGAACGAGTCGATCGGCCGGTTCGCGGTCCATGGGGATGATCCCCCGGGCGATGGTCGTGTCCACGAATCGGCCCAGCAGATCGAGATTGTCCGGATCGAGTTCCAGTGCGCGATGGAGGTCGTCCCAGGCCGCACTGGCTTCGCCGGCGTGTAGCAGGAGGCCGCTTCGCATCGTCAGCAGGCGGGCACGGTCGGGGAATCGGCGGATGACGTCGTTCATCGATTCGATCGATTCGCCGATCCTGGCCTGGCGGGCGAGGATGTCGACTCGGGTCGTCAGGGAATCGAGGTGATCCGGATTCCGCTTGATGGCCGCATTGATGGAGTCCATGGCCCGGCGGTGGTTTCCCATTCTGGCCTGGACGGAGGCGAGTCGGTACAGGATCTCGACATCGTCCGGAGCAGTCTTCGCCGCCCGGCGAAGCATGCGTTCGGCCTTGTCCCACTGCTGCGATTCGATGTGTCGCGTCGCCTGGGCGAGGGTCTGGTTGAGGCCATGGGAACGTGCCATCAGATAGAGCCTATCGGTCCCTTCCGGTTCCGGCAGCCAGTGCATCGTCCATGAGCCTGATGGTCATGTCGATATCGGCTTCATTCAGGACCAGTGGCGGCTTGATCTTGATCACATTGCCGTGCGGGCCGTCCGTGCTGAGCAGCACTCCCCGTTTCGCCATGGTGTCGACGACGGTCCTGGCGAGTCGGGGGTTGGGGGTGCGTCGGGACGGATCCTGCACGAGATCGATTCCAAGAAACAGTCCGTGTCCCCGGACATCACCGATCTCCGGGTGATCGACCTGGAGCGTTCGGAGGCCGGATCTGAACCGGTCTCCGAGTCGCCGGGCCCGTTCCTGCAGCGACTCGGTTTCGATGACATCAAGCACCGCCAGTCCGCACCGGCAGGACACCGGATTGCCTCCGAAGGTCGAGAAGAACTCCATGCCGTTGTCGAAGCTGGCCGCGATCTCGGGAGTCGTGACGACGGCGCCCATGGGATGTCCGTTGCCCATGGGCTTTCCGAGTACGACGATGTCGGGAGTCACGTCATGGAGCTGGAATCCCCAGAAGGCGTCGCCCACCCGTCCGAAGCCAACCTGGACTTCGTCGGCGACGTAGAGGGCGCCGGCACTCCGTGCGTAGTCGGCCGCCGCGGCCAGATAGCCCTCGGGCAGGGGAATCTGTCCACCGCAGGACAGCATGGATTCGACGAAGAGGGCGGCGATCGTGCGTCCGTTGCGGCACGCGGATCCGATCACATCGGCCACTTCGATGGCGTAGGCAGCTCCGGCATCGTCCCCGCGATGGGGGCCGCGGTAGGTGTCCGGCATGGGAACGACGTGGACCCAGTCCGAGGGACCGCTTCCGCCCCTGCCGTTGAACTTGTACGGGCTCATCGCCACGCAGTTCGGAGTGCTGCCGTGGTAGGCGCCGTCCACGACCACGGCATCGTGCCCGCCGGTGGCGGATCGGGCCAGGCGCAGGGCGAGCTCGTTCGCCTCCGAGCCGGAGTTCACGAAGTAGCACACCGAGAGCGAGGGCGGCATGGTGTCGGCGAGTCGTTCCGCGTAGGCAAGGATCGATTCGTGCAGGTAGCGGGTGTTGGTGTTGAGTGTCGCGGCCTGCTGGGATATCGCCTGGACCACCCGCGGATGGCAATGCCCCACGTGGCAGACGTTGTTGACCAGATCGAGGTACGGGCGTCCGTCCGATCCGATGAGGAACTGACCCCGACCTCGGGTGATGTGCAGCGGGGTGCCGTGGGCCAGGGAGAGGTTCCGTCCCAGCCGGTCGTCCCGGGTCGAGAGAAGCCGTTCGCGATCGACGACATCGGAAGTGGGGATGCCGCACGCGGTACGAAGGGAGCTCGAGGCCGTCTGGGGTGCGATGGTGCCGAAGCGTCGAATCGCGTGGAAGGTCGAGTCCGCGTGCGAATGCCAGGTCGCGTGATCGGGATCGTCAATGGCCCGCCGGGCACCGATCAGTGCACTGGTGGCGAGACGTGACAGTGCGATGGGGAGGACCAGGTCCAGTTCCCTCGCCTGCAGGGGGCGGATCGCGTGGTAGCCGGTGACGAGGTGATTGATCGACTCCAGGTCGACGTGGGGATCCTGCATCGCATAGGCCACCGTGATTCCCAGATCGACCACGTACGGTCCAAGGAGGCAGTCGCCAAAGTCGACGATGCCGACGACCCGGTCATCCTCGATGAGGATGTTCTCGTCGTTGGCGTCACCGTGCAGCATGCCCCGGGGGCAGTTGGGCAGTTCAGGGACGACGATCGCCGCATGGAGCTGCATGATCGATTCGAGCGTCGTGCGAAGCTCGTGGCTGCCAACCAGTCGGACAGACGATCGGTGCTGCTGCGCCTCGCACACGTCCCAGAGATGGGTTCGCTCTCCGCCCTCGGGTGCGAACCCCTCCAGAGCACCGTGCAGTTCGGCAAGAGTGCGGCCGATGGCGGCGAGAAGCTGGTTGCCGCTGGGGTGAGATCTCCATTGCGTTCCCGCCAGGTAGTTCTGCACTCGGAGGATGCCGGTTCGGCCCGCATGGGCGATCGACATCCGCGATTCGCCGGTGGTGCTGTGGATCGGAGACGGCACCGGCAGGCCTGCGGCGGCGAGTCGGTCCATGACCGCTTCTTCCAGACGAATGTCCGCCTCGGGGTCCAGGCACAGCTTCGCCACGGCGTGCGGGACTCCGTCCAGACTGATCATGGCGTTGAAGTTCTCGCCCGGAAGTCGTTCGAGCGTTCCATCGATGCCCCAGTGGTCCCGGAGCGTTGCCTCGGTCAGCGGATGGAGTTCGTCATGTACGGTATTGCCGGTCATGGGAAGAACTTCAGGGTACACGATGGTCATTCCGGATCTATACTCCGGTTCATGGATGACGGGCTGCACAACGGAAATGACCCCCCCCTCAGCGACCGCACCGATGCGTCGACCGAGTCCAAGGGCTCTTCTGGCCATGAGGTGGGCGCGCCCTTGCCCACTGCGGGCATCGCATCCCTCAGTCACTGGTCATTCCTCATGAGCCTGGTCGTGCCTCCCGCCGTGCTGGTTCTTCCGCTGGTGCTGCTCTTCACGGTCGGCAAGGAAGACCGGTTCGTGGCGGAGAATGCGAAGGAGGCACTCAATCTGCTGATCGCCTCGGCGATTGCGGCCATGTGCTTCGCTCTGCTGATCATCGTCGTCATCGGCGCGTTCATGCTGGTGGCGCTCAGCATCT
>CAJWBW010000130.1:0-5379 GCA_913020415.1 uncultured Phycisphaerae bacterium
TGATGGCGATTTCATGTCCGGCTTCTCGCCACAGCTTGATGGCCAGGCCGTCACGAACGTGAAAGCGTTTGCTCTCGACACCGTGTTCGTCGTACACGATACGGCCGTCGGTCATGACGCCGTCCACGTCGAGGCAGAGGAGCCGGATTCCGCCGGCGGTTTCAGGATCCATCCCAGGTCCTCCTGCGTTGCTGTCATTGTAAGGGGGACCCGATGGGGCGTGGGTCACTCCTGGACGATCTTCAGCGTGACCAGATCCTGGACGTCGATCAGCCCCCTGGGGCGTCCCTCGTCGTCGACGACGGGTATTTCGTCGATCCGATGCTCTGCAATCAGCTGTCGAGCATCACGGGTCCGATCCTCGAGGCGAAGGCTGCGGGGATGCTTCGTCATCACATCCCGGATGGGTCGATCCAGGCCCCGAGGGTCATCCATGACGAGACGACGCAGGTCGCCGTCGGTGAAGATGCCGCTGAGGCGTCCCCGGTCGTCGACCAGCATGATCGCGCCGGCCCGGCGATGCTCGCCATCCGTCCATGCTTCATCCAGGGCCTCCTTCACGCTCAGCGCCTGGGACACCACCGGAAGGTTCTCGCCGACCCGGAGTCGCATGACTTCATCCACGCTGCGGAGGGAACTGCCGAGCTTGCCGCCGGGGTGGTGGCGACGGAACTCGTCCTCGGTCAGTCTGCGTCGCCGGGCGACGGCCATGGCCAATGCATCGCCGCAGGCAAGCGTTGCGGTGGTGGAGGTGGTCGGAGCCAGATTGAGCGTGCCCGCCTCCTCCAACTCGCCGAGGGCGAGGTGGACGTCGCAGAGTCCGGCCAGCTTGGAATCGTGTCGGCCGGAAATGCCCAGCCGGGGAACACCGTCGGCCTTGAGGATCGTGGCCAGATTGACCACTTCCTCGGTGGTTCCCGAGTACGACAGCAGCATCACCACGTCGTCGCGACGAATACGTCCCAGATCGCCATGAACGGCTTCCGCCGGGTGGAGGACGTTGGAGGGGATGCCGACGCTGCTGAAGGTCGCGGAGATCTTGGCTCCGATCAGTCCGGACTTTCCCATGCCGCTGACGACCACGTGTCCCCGACAGGAGGCGATGAGATCCACGGCGCCCTGCCAGCGGGCGGCTTCGCCCCCGGTGGAATCGCCATGGACGGCGTCCGCAATCCGCTGGATGGCTTCCGCTTCGCTGCGAAGGACATCGCGGATGCAGGCGGCAGCCTCCTCGCCTTCGGGCGGGCGGTGGTCCTGGTTCCTCGAATTGGATGGGGTGACGGTCATCGTTCGGTATGATGGAGGCACGGCTCCTCGGTCCCATTGTACCGGGATCCGCTCCTACGCTCCCTGTCCACCCGGAGGCGGATACGCATGCCCTCGATTCAGGAAGACTACACGGTCCAGCTGGAGTCCTTCGAGGGGCCTCTGGACCTTCTGCTGTACCTGATTCGGCGGGCCGAGGTGGACATCCAGAACATTCCGATTGCGGCCATCACGGATCAGTACCTCCTCGTGCTTCGGCAGGTGGATTCGGTCGATGTTGAACTCGCGGGGGACTTTCTGGTCATGGCGGCCACCTTGATGGAGCTCAAGTCCCGCACGCTGGCTCCGGTGGAGGTGGAGGGTGAGGAAGGAGAGAGCGGGAGCTCCGACGATCTCGTCGACCCCCGGCAGGATCTCGTCCAGCAGCTGCTCGCCTACCAGCGCATCCGTTCCGCATCGGAGGAGCTGGAGGGACGGCGTCTCGAGTTCCAGCGTCGTCTGCGGGTCCGCATTCGTCCCGCCGACGAATCGATGCGCGTGGATCAGGAGGATGGTCTCGACATCGAGGATGTCCACGTCATGGATCTCTCGGAGGCCTACGACGACATCGCCTCCGCGATCGATTTCGATCGTCTGGGTGACCACCACGTCGCCATGGACGAGGTTCCCATCGAACTCTACAAGCAGGATCTCATGGATCGACTGCACCGACGCGGTGGCACGTCCCTCTCACTGCAGGAGACCTTCGCCGGTCGCAGTCCGGCCCAGCGTCTGGGCATGTTCCTCGGGCTGCTCGAACTCGTTCGCACCCACCGCATCTCCTGTCAGCAGGAGGATTGGGGGGCGCCGATCGTTCTGCAGCTTCGCGGTGAGGACGAGTGGATCGAACATGCCAACTTCGATGCCGAACCACCACCCGCCGATGCCGAGAAGTGATCACGCGGTGCCGATGCGGCGCAGCATGTCGACCTCGCCCTGCGACAGATCCCGCCATTGGCCCGGCTGCATTCCCTTGAGGTTCAGCGGTCCGATCTTGATTCGTCGCAGTTTCTTCACCGGGTGACCCAGCTTCGCCATCATCCGCCGGATCTGTCGATTGCGACCTTCCGCCAGCACGATCTTCAGCCGGGTCCGATCGCGGTCCCGGTGGATCAGTTCGATCGAGGAGGCGGCATGGCGTTTCATGTCCTCCGCACCGGATGGGCGACGGCGGGCGCGTCGTCTGCTCGTGAGCAGCACGCCGCGTTGCAGACGCTGGATCTCACGATCGGTGAGCTCGCCCTGGACGGACACTTCGTATTCCTTGCGGATGCCGTGACGAGGATGGGTCAGCCGCGCTGCGAGTTCACCGTCGTTGGTGAGGATCAGGAGGCCCGAGGAATCGATGTCGAGCCGGCCGACCGGAAACAGTCTCGCCCGGGAGGGATGGGGAACGAGATCGATGGCTCGGCGTCGATCGCCGGGATCGTCGTTGGTGCACACGACCCCGCGGGGTTTGAAGAGCAGGACATGGACCAGCGGGGCACTGGTCCGAACGCCCTCGCCGGAGACCGTGATGCGATCCCGCTGCGGGTCGACCCAGGCCGGAAGCCAGTCGACGAGCGTCCCGTTCACGCGGACTTCACCGGACGTGATGAGCTGCTCGCAGTCCCGACGCGAAGCGACTCCGGCCGCGGCCAGCACCTTCTGCAGGCGCTGCCCTCGCTGGGCATCGCGGTAGGCCTCGCCGTCGTCCCGGGGGGTGTCGGGGTCCGGTGCGACCGACCAGCCCGCGCCGGGCGGGGGCGGGGGAGGGACCGGGGCAGGTCGTGATTCGTCGTCTCGGGGCATGGGGAATCCGTGGGTTCGAATCGAGTAGTCTACCGGGAGCATCGCGGAGGTGCGTGGGCCACGCTGTGGCTTGGGAACCCATTCCTTGCCGATATGCATCGAATCCCGCGTAGAGGGTCCTGAGGCGTTCCGAATCGCCTCCGGTCGCCGATCGGGCCGCGGGCAGTGGTCTCGACGAGGAGGTCAATGGAGCAGGGCACGTTCAACCGGTTGCGGCAGCTGCTCCGGCGGCTCGAGGCCATGCCGCGGGCCGAACTGACCCGGGGGCAGCGCTTCATCCGCTTCCTCTGGCAGCTGTGGCGATCCGCCTACCGCCAGATGCGTCGTGATCGTGCCGGGTCCAATGCCGCGGCCCTGACCTTCCGGACGCTCTTCTCGATGATGCCCATGCTCGTGCTGGCCGCCTTGTTCGCCAAGGCGGTGGTCAAGAAGGAACTGTTCCTCGAAAGCGTGAACGATCTTGCCCGCTGGTTCCATCTGCAGGACATCCGGATCACCATCCCGTCGACGGACGGTGGGGCGAACGAGACGATCGATCTGGTCGAATGGCTCCAGCGCATGGCCGAGCAGGCCATGGCGATGGACCTCACCGGCCTGACCTGGATCGGTCTTGCAGTGGTCCTCTATTCGGCACTGCGGCTGGTCGAGGAGGTCGACACCACCTTCAACGTGATCACGCGTTCGCGGCCTGGTGACTGGATCAAGCGTCGCATCTGGGTCTACGTGGGTGTGATCGTGCTCGCGCCGCTGCTCACGGTGGTCGCCGTCTGGTGCATCGATCGGGCCATCGAACAGACGGCCGTCGTGCTGGGGTTCTGGACGTGGATCACGCCGCTGCTGCAGTCGATCGTCTCCATCGTGTCCCTGTGGTGGCTGCTTCGGTTCTGCTACCGACGGATTCCCGCCCGGCACGTGCGCCGTCGTCCGGCCGCACTGGGGGCCGCCTGCGCCACCATCCTGCTGGGGATCGGGCAATGGATCCTGACGCTGTACATCGACGGTGCAGTGCGATCCAGCCCGCTGGGGGGCAGTCTCGGATTCGTACCGGTGTTCATGTTCTGGATGTACCTGATGTGGTTGTCGGTGCTCTACGGGCTGGAGATCACGATGGTTTCGCAGCGGCTCGGTGATCTCCGGAGCCGCGAGCGGATCACGGATCCCGCCGGCTAGCATCCCACTGGTCCATTTCATCACGAAGCCATCTCCGTTCGAGGCGATCGATGGGGCCGAAGGCGTCCTCGAAGGCCGGGATGAAGTCCCGCGGAAACTCGAGATCCCGGCGTTCACGCAGCGAACGCAGGTAGTTGTTGAGCTGCGTTCTTCGGAATCGATACAACCATCTGACCAGGGCGTAGGACTGGTTGTAGAACACCGTGATCCGCTCGGGTGGAACATCCGCGAAGTTGTGGAACGTGAGGAGCGTCCGCAGGGGCATCAGTTCATTGGCGGCCAGGGCCGAACGGAAGCCGTCAAGACGAAGTCGGGATTCGTGGGCGGGTCCGAACGCGTAGGCGGTGTCGTCGGTCTCGAAGCAGGTCGCGAAGCCTTCGTGGAGCCAGTACCCCCATCCCCCGCGACTGTCCACGAATCCGGCAAGCCAACTGAGCTGATGGAACGCCTCGTGGGTGGTGATGGATGTCCGCAGTTCCTGTTCGATCCGATCGAGCCGATTCCGCTGCTGTTCCAGGTGGCGATTCCAGGATTCGGCGGCCTTTCGTTGTCGTTCCTCGATCAGTGGGGCGGATTCGGTCCGTTCGTTCCTCTCCTCGTACTCCTCGAGTTCATCGCGTGCCGTGCGGATCTGCTCCCTGGCATCGACGAGCGCGGGCATGCCCCGGGGTTCGTAGAACACGATCCACTGATCCACCGGTGAGAAGAATCCGCCGATGGCTGGAGACACGTTGCTGGGAATGCGGCCGCAGGTGGAGGCAAAGTCGGTGAATGCACGATGATCCCGGAAGACGATGCACAGCATCTTGTGTCGCGGCATCGGACGTACGGATCCGAGGATCTGGCAGAGACGGTTGAACTGATGACGTGTCGCCTTGAGGTCATGGTGGATGTGCTTGATGCTTGCGTAATCCGCGTCGGTCAGAACGATCCAATACCGCTCCTCGTACACGCGGAACTCCGGCCCGAGGCACGAGCGGGCACGATCGATGACGTCCGAGATGGGATCCTGCCGAAGGACGTATTCGCGAGTTGGTTCCGACGCCTCGGTGGGCGCCGCCGGGGGGTGGTTCGGGGGCGGGGTGGACGGTGCCGGGGGCTCCGGGGCGATGG
>CAJWBW010000131.1:0-5377 GCA_913020415.1 uncultured Phycisphaerae bacterium
GTAGGTCGTGCCCGCGGCGCTGACCACGTTCTCCTCCATCATCACGGAGCCCATGTCGTTGGCGCCCCAGGCGAGGGCGGCCTGTCCGATGTGGGGGCCCATGGTCACCCAGCTCGCGCCGATCGAGTAGATGTTGTCCAGGTACAGACGACTCAGCGCCTGATTGCGCAGATACTCGGAGGCGCCGGCCATGCGGATCCGCCGGCCGTACTTGGGATGGTCGCGCTTGTCGCCGGTGCCGTCGAGCCGGGCCACCACGTCGCCGGGGAAGGGGCCGTCGATGTCGTCGCCGTTTCCTTCGCCCCATTCGGCGCACCGGCCCAGGGGGGTGTTCTCGCGCTGGAAGGGCCAGGAGATGAACGCCATGTAGCGACCTCCGCCGTCCAGGGCGAAGTCGGAGATGCTGTCGTCCTGCCAGCGCCGGACCAGATCCATGTGATGGATCCGGTCGGCGATGCCCTCGATGTGTCCGAACATCATCGTGGCGGAGGTGTTGAGTCCGAACTCGTGGGCCACCCGCATGACGGTCAGCCAGGATTCCGCATCGCACTTGCCGAGTCCGATCTTGCGGCGAACGGCATCGGCGAAGATCTCTCCACCGCCTCCGGGAACCGACTGCAGCCCCGCGTCGACCAGCGTCTTCATCACGCCGTACAGCTTGTCGGCGAGGGTGGCGCCGGGTGGATCGAAGAAGTCGATGAACTCGATGAACTCGGGGGGGCTGAACGCATGGACATGCACCTGCGGAAAGCGATCCTTGATCGAGGACAGGAGTTCCACGTACCAGTCCAGAGGCAGTTCGGGATTCATCCCGCCCTGCATGAGGATCTGGGTGCCGCCGATGTCGACCAGCTCCTGGATCTTCTGGAGAATCTCCTCGAACTCGAGGATGTAGGCGTCGTCCTCGTGCCCGGTGCGTCGAAAGGCGCAGAAGGTGCACTTGGCCGTGCACACGTTCGTGTAGTTGATGTTCCGGTCCACCACGTAGGTGCGAACCCGATCTCCGTGCAGATACCGGCAGCGGGCGTCGGCCCAGTGGCCGAGTTCCTGGATGGGCATTTCACGGTAGATGCGGAGGGCCTGTTCGGGGGTCATCCGCAGGGTGCCGTTGACCACATCCTCGAGGACGGCGGGGTCCAGGATCTCCGCATTGGGTCGGGTTCTGGCGATCTCAGCCATCCCCTCAGTGTACCGGGCTGTCGGTGCCGGGGCTCACCGTGCTTCAAAGAAGCGTTGCTCGGACCCGTGGGGATCGATTCCGACGCGGGCCTGGCTGCCGCAGGCGGGGCATCTTCCTTCGTACGCGGTGTTCGCATCGTTCCGGTAGAGCCGCCCGTACGCGTGGCAGCATCGGTACCAGATCGACAGGAAGGGCCGTTTCGGTCCTTTGGGTGGCCGTGCGTCGGGGGGAGAGGCCAGGCCCTCGATATCGACGATGTCCGGTCTCGATTCCATCTCTGGTTCTATCGGCCGTCCGGGGCCGACTGCTTCCGATTGGAGGGTCAGCGGCAGCCGTGCTCGACCTGGTGCACGAGATCACGCAGGCTTGCGAGGTGTCCGCCGACCGTACCCTCCAGTTCCGCGGCCCGTGGAGCCGGAACCAGCGGAAGGTTCGCGTGGACGTTCCAGGCGGCGGTGCGGCCGGCGGCTTCGACCAGCACGGCGGCCGCGGCGAGATCGCTCTTGAGCATGGAGTTAGTGGTTCCCAGCATCCGGACCAGCGTGCCGGCGAGTTCTCGGCACAACGCGAGGGTGTCCATCGGAGGCCGCATCGCACCGTCGACCGCGGCGTCCCAGCCGGCGGTCCGGTCCGGATCGTCCTCGGGAAGTTTCATCAGCCGGTTCAGGGCCTCGTAGTTGCGGGCATCCTCCTCGGCCAGTGTCAGAGCACGGTCCGCTCCCCGCTGCAGTTGTGCGAGTCGATCGTGGTTGTCGGCGTCGTGTTCCGTGAGGGCCTTCCGGCCGAGCGACCAGTTCACCACCATGGCGCCGAGTGCCGCACCCACCGCGGCGGTCACGGAGGCGGCGGCGCCGCCGCCGGGGGCCGGGGTGCGGGCACCGAGTTCCTCGATGAGTCGGGTGAGAGTCGAGTCGCCGAGTGATGACACGGTTCAGCTCCGGATGCGGGCGTCGAGGTTGGTCTGCAGCGACTGGACGGTCAGATCGATCTGCGGATCGACTTCGTCGTGGGTCAGGGTGCGTTCGTGATCGCGGAATCGAAGTCGCAGCGTGAGCGACTTGTGTCCGGCGTCGATGCCCTTGCCCCGGTAGACGGTGACGTATTCGATGGCCTCCAGCCGATCGAGGTCGAGTGCCTGCACCTGCGTCTCGACCTGCTGCCAGGTCGTCGCCTCGGACACGATGACCGACAGGTCCCGTTCGATGGCGGGGACGTTGGGCAGGTCGTGGGCCTGGTAGTCGGGGGGCCAGGTCGCGAGCAGCTGGTCGAGATCGAGTTCGGCCCCCAGCACGCCGTTGTCGAGGTCGAACGATCGTTCGATGTCCGGGGCGAGCCGGCCCGCAGTGCCGAGCACGCGGTCGTCGACGAGGATCGTCGCGCCCGGTCCGTACCAGGGACAGGTGTCGTCGGGTCGGAACTCGATGCGGGTGCCGTGTCCTCCGAGGCGGTCGGCGAGCGCCTGGACGATGCCGCGGAGCGGACGCAGGCCGTCGACGTCATCGTCGACGTCCATGAGGAGACCGATCCGGTTGGTCTCCCGGTGCGTGCCGTCCCGGATCTCGAAGGCGGAGCCGATCTCGTAGAGGCGAAGGTCGGACGCGCCACGGTCGCAGTTGGTCCGTCGTACGCGGAGCAGACTGCCCAGCAGTGAAGGACGCAGCATGCTGTCGCCGAAGTCGCCCTCGTCCTCGAGCCGCAGCAGTTCGGTGCCGGGAAGCAGGAAGGGGGTCGCCAGGTCGAGATTCACCAGGGTGTGGGACACCGTCTCGATGAATCCCTCGCCGGTGAGCAGGTCGTTGACGGCGCGCTTGCCGGTGACGCGGGGCTGCGGAGCCGCGAGTCGCACGGGAATGGTCTCGTTGACCGGGAGGTCGTCGTAGCCCTGCATGCGGGCGACCTCCTCGATGAGATCGATCTCGCGGTGGATGTCGCCGCGGAAGCAGGGGACGATCGCCTCGATGCCGTCGTCGGTGATCGACGATTGGAAGCCCAGCGTGTTCAGCAGGGTGAGCATCCGGTCGTCCGCGAGGTCCTGGCCGAGCAGGCTGCGGCACCGATCGGTTCGCATGGAGACCGCGTGCAATGTCGGAAGATCGTCGCCGCTGGCAATCACGCCCCGGCACAGTTCACCGCCGGCCGATTCGAGAATGAGCCGGGCCAGTCGCCGCGAACTCTCGTCGACCTGCAGGGCGGAGACGCCGCGTTCGAAGCGGAAGCTCGAGTCGCTGCTGATGTTGTGCAGTCGCGAGGTGCGCCGGACCAGCACCGGATCGAAGGTGGCGGACTCCAGCAGGATGTTGCGGGTCGATTCGGTGACCGCGGAGGCGGCGCCGCCCTTGACGCCGGCCAGGGCGACCGGCTTCTCGGCGTCGGCGATGACGAGTTCGGTGCCGGTGAGGGTGATCGGCTGGGCGCCATCGCCCAGCGGCAGGAAGGTTTCGCCTTCACGGGCGAAGCGGATCTCGATGCGTCCGCCGGCGAGGGTGTCGAGGTCGAAGGCGTGCGTGGGTTGTCCGAGTTCGAACAGCACGAAGTTCGTGGCGTCGACCACGTTGTTGCGCGGGATCTCGCCGCGGGCTTCGATGCGTCGGCGGATCGCGTCGCCGCTGGGCGCGACGTCGATGCCGCGGATCACGCGTGCGGTGTAGAGCGGGCAGGCGTCCGGCGCCTGGTTGTCGATCTGGATGTGCGCCTCGACCGGTTCGTCGCCTTCGGCGACCTCGCAGTCGGGGAGCACCAGGGTGCGCCCGCTGATGGCGGCGATCTCGCGGGCGAGTCCGACGTGGCAGGGGCAGTCGCCGCGGTTGGACATCATCTCGAAGTCGAGGGCGATGTCGTCGTCGCGTTCCAGCCGTTCCTCGAGGGGGAATCCGGCGGCGGTCAGCAGCTCGCCCTGCTCGGTGTCCGAAGCGGGGGGGTCGAGGTAGTCGTTCATCCAGGTGACGGAGAAGAGCATGAGGGAATGATAAACGGAACCGGCCCCAGCGGCCCGTGGGCCGCTGGCTTCGCGTACACTCGGGCCATGCGGTCGTGTGTCCTGCTCTCCCTTGTGCTCCTGCTGGCCGGTGGCTGTGCGTCGTCCGGTGGGGACCGTGCGGATGCGAGGATCGACCCCTATTCGGGCGTGCCCGACGACTTCTCCCTCGATGTGACGATCCTGGCCGCCGAGGACGGTGAGCGGGCCCATCGGCGCAACGCCCGGTACGTGCTCTTTTCCGATGGAACGCTGCGACACGACGCGGTGCCCGGACGGGGGCCCAACACGCTCCCCGGTTTCACGCGGCGGCTCAGCAGCAGCCAGATGGCCGCGCTGTGGTCGGACATCCGCCAGCTCGGTCTCGGGGATCCCGACGGTTCGGACGAGGTGAACAACTTCCGACGCGTTCGCCGGCCGAAGGAGGGGCACGTCTACCTGATCGCGGTCACCGCCGAGGGCGACTACTGGAACTACACCCGGGCCGTGCCCGAGGGGCAGGAACTCGACCCGGCGTTGACGACGCTGCTGCGCGAACTGGCGGCGCTGGCCTGGGCCGAGGACGATCGGCAGCGGGAAGCGCGGACGTCGCCCATCCGCTACGACTTCGGGCCGGATCCCTACGCGCCGTTCCGGGTCGACGGAGGCGAATGACCATGCATCGGTTCCTGCTCCTTGCCCTGCTTGCGGTGTCGGCCGGTTGCAGTTCGTCCGGTCGATGGTACGCCCCGGTCACCGGTCCGAGCCCGACCGACGGCATGGGGCTGCAACTGGAACTGAGCAACTCGGACACCAGTCAGTACGCCCGGTTCCGGGTCGAGCCCGACGGCACCCTGGTCTACTGGGGCGGGAAGGACGTCCTGTTCGACAAGGTGACGTGGACCGGTTCGATCGACGCGAAGCAGGGTCGGGAACTGACCGCACTCGTCCGTCGTGAGAGTCCGCTGGATTCCTTCAGCCCCGCCGGCGACGACGCCCAGCCGACCTGGACGCTGGAGCTCGCCGAACACGGGCGGCTCGTCGAGCACATCGTCCACGGAGAGGTTCCGTGCATGCGGGTCCTCTACGACGCCCTTCAGAAATACACCTCCGCCCGATTCGATGCGGTGGTCGATGCGTTGCCGCGCCCCGACGTCGAAGGCCTGGTGGTCCCGCGGCGCGAAGCGGACGACAACGGGGACGATGGTCCATGAACCGCGTGCGCGGCCTGAGCCTGATCGGTC
>CAJWBW010000132.1:0-5370 GCA_913020415.1 uncultured Phycisphaerae bacterium
GCCGGCCGCCGAGTCTCCGGCGTCGGACGCCGCATCCCCGGAGGGTGTTTCCGCCGCCGAGGCTTCGTAGACGGCCTTTCCGAGTTCGGTCGCAGCATCGTTGAGCTGCTTGAGAGCCGCCTCGATCGCCGGCTTGTCGTCCTCCTTGAGCTTGGACTCGAGGTTCGACAGTGACGACTCGATGGACGAGCGTGCTTCGGCGGAGACCTTGTCACCGTGCTCCTCGAGCTGCTTGCGAACCTGGTAGGCGACCTGTTCGCCCTGGTTCTTGAGCTCGATGAGCTCCCGACGCGACTTGTCGTCGGACGCGTGCGCCTCGGCCTCCTCCTTCATCCGGTCGATCTCGCCCTTGTCCAGACCGGACGAACCGGTGATCTGGATGTTCTGGGACTTGCCGGTCGCCTTGTCGGTCGCGGACACGTTCAGAATGCCGTTGGCGTCCAGGGCGAACTCCACTTCGATCTGCGGCATGCCGCGGGGCGCCGAGGGGATGTCCGTGAGATCGAACTTGCCCAAGGTCCGGTTGTCACGTGCGAACTCGCGTTCGCCCTGCAGCACGTGGATCGTGACCGACGTCTGGTTGTCGGCCGCGGTCGAGAAGGTCTCCTTCCGGGAGGTCGGAATGGTGGTGTTCTTCTCGATCAGGGAGGTCATGAGTCCACCGAGGGTCTCCACACCGAGACTCAGCGGCGTGACATCCAGCAGCAGCACATCCTTGACGTCGCCCTGGAGGACACCGCCCTGGATGGCGGCACCGACGGCGACGACCTCGTCCGGGTTGATCGAACGATCGAGTTCCGCGGTGGAGAAGACGTCCTTGGCGATCTCCTGCACCTTGGGGATGCGGGTCGAACCGCCGACCATGACCACGTCCGCGATGTCGGACGGGCTGAGGCCGGCGTCCTTGAGTGCGGTCCGGCAGGGATCGCCGATCCGGTTGAAGAGATCGCCCGCGATCTCCTCGAAGGTCGCCCGGCTGATGGTGCACTGGAGGTGCTTGGGCCCGTTGGCATCCGCGGTGATGAACGGCAGGTTCACCGAGGTCTCGAGCTGCTGCGACAGCTCGCACTTGGCCTTCTCGGCGGCCTCCTTCAGTCGCTGCAGCGCCATCGCATCGTCACGGATGTCGATGCCCTCGGTCTTGCGGAACTCCTCGGCGATGTGGTCGATGAGCACCTGATCGAAGTCGTCGCCGCCGAGGTGGGTGTCGCCGTGGGTGGACAGCACCTCGAAGACACCGTCTCCGATGTCCAGGATCGAGATGTCGAACGTACCGCCACCGAGGTCGAAGACCGCGATCTTGGAGTTCGTCTTCTTCTCGAGCCCGTAGGCCAGCGCGGCCGCGGTCGGCTCGTTGATGATCCGCTCGACCTTCAGGCCGGCGATCTCGCCGGCGTCCTTGGTCGCCTGACGCTGCGCGTCGTTGAAGTATGCGGGGACGGTGATGACCGCCTTGTCGACGGACTCGCCCAGGTACTCCTCCGCGATGCGCTTGAGCTCGCGAAGGATCATGGCCGAGATCTCCGGGGGCGTGTAGTCCTTGCCCTGCACGGAGACCGAGACCAGTTCGCTGGGCCCACCCGAGATCTCGTAGGGGACCAGCTTCTCCTCGGACTGGACTTCATCGTGTCGGCGGCCCATGAAACGCTTGATCGAAAAGACCGTGTGCTTCGGGTTGGTCACCTGCTGGTGCCGGGCCGGCTCGCCCACGAGACGATCACTCTTGTCCGTGAACGCCACCACCGAAGGGGTGGTGCGGTTGCCGGAGGCGTTGATCAGCACCTTGGGCTGATCACCTTCCATGACGGCCAGGACCGAGTTCGTCGTACCGAGGTCAATACCAATGATCTTGCTCATGAGAATGCTCCTTCCAGCCGCCCTGACTGCCTTTGGCCGGCGGCTGTTGATCATGTTGCAATCATCATGCCAGTGGAAACGGCTTTCATCGCCCTTCTGGACGGTGAAAATGGCCTCCGGGAGCGTTCCATGGCTTCATCCTCGACGAGCCGGGGTTCCAACCTGCCAGAATGACTGCCTTGAAGCCCTTTCCGGGGTGGTAGGATCGCCGCATGGTGCCTTCACAACGGCCATTGCAGCCTCTGTGCATCGGGGGAATTCGACTCGATTCCCCCGCCCTGCTGGCCCCCATGGCCGGCCACTGCGATCTGCCGTTTCGACGGCTCTGCCGGGAGCATGGCGGGGTGGGCCTCGCCAGCACCGATCTGCTGAACTCGCACAGCCTGCTTCGCGGTTCCCCCCGGGCCCTGGCCCTGGCGGCAACCTGCGAGGAGGATCAGCCGCTGTGCATGCAGCTCTACGGAAACGCCGAGGATCCGCTGCCGGATGCCGCCCGGTGGGCCGTGGATCACGGGGCCGTCATCATCGACATCAACATGGGCTGCCCCGTCGACAAGGTGGCCAAGAAGAACGGCGGATCGCTCCTGCTGTGCGATCCCGATTCGACGGTTCGACTCGCCCGTCGCATCGTGGACGCGGTGACGCCGTCCACGGGAACTCCCGTCACCGCCAAGATCCGTCTCGGCTGGGACGACTCCCGACTCGTCGGCGCCGAACTCGCCCGGCGACTGGAGGACATCGGCATCGCCGCGATCACCGTCCACGGGCGAACCACCGAGATGCGTTTCAAGGGCTCCGTCCGCCTGGAAGGAATCGCCGAGGTGAAGGCCGCCGTCGAGTCGATCCCCGTCATCGGCAACGGCGACATCCGCTGCGCCGCCGACGCCCTGCACATGGTGGAGAGCACCGGATGCGACGGGGTCATGGTGGCCCGCGGTGCCTTGCGGCGTCCGTGGATCTTCGAACAGATCCGATCCCTGCTGATCGATGGCGTCGAGCGGCCCGACCCGAGCTTTCGTGAGCGGATCGACTGCATCGAACGCCATCTGGATCTGATCCTCGAGCATCAGGACGAACGCATGGTCCTGCACCGACTCCGCAGCGGCATCGCCCGGTACGGCAAGACCATGGGCCACGTCAAACCCCTCAAGGAGCGGATCCGCAAGGCGTCATCCAGCAAGGAGATCCGTGCGGCCCTGCACGACTGGCGGGATCACGTTCCCGAATGGGAGCTGGAAGCCGCCCTGGCCTGAACTCACCCGGCGATGACGCTTCCCATCCTGAAGATCGGCAGCAGCAGCGCGATCGCAACCGCACCCACCAGCAGTCCCATCGCGACGATGAGCACCGGCTCCAGGAGCGAGGTGCTCTTCTTGATGGCGAGATCGAGTTCCTCCTCGCTGTACTCCGCCACCCGTTCGAGCACTTCGGGCATTCGTCCGGACCGCTCCCCGGCGGCGATCATCGATGCGATGTTCGCAGGGACGTCCGGACTCTCCTCGAAGGCCTGGCTCAGTCGCCGACCGTCACGCACGTGGTCCTCCATGCCCGACCACACCCGGTCGAACACGACGTTGGGCGTCACCATTCGACACGCGTGGATGGCATCCATCAGATTGACTCCCGCCCCCAGCAGCGTCGACATGGTGCGCGTCGACCGGGTGACGTAGAGATTCACGTGGATGTTCCGGAGCACCGGGGTGCGAAGCTTCAACCAGTCCAGCCAGCCCCGACCGGTGGACGTGCGCGGCAGCACCATCATCGTGACGAGCAACGCGACCAGCACGGGAACGTAGTACATCCATCCCTCGACCGCGAAGGTCCCGATCGACATCAACACCTTCGTGGGGCCCGGCAGCGCTGCCGAGCGCATCTCGTAGATCCGGGCGAACCGGGGCAGGATGAAGGCCACCAGGAAGGCGACCACCAGAAATCCAGACCCGAGCATGAACCCCGGATAGAGCATCGCACCCCGGACCTGACGCTTCGTACGCAGTTCCTTCGACAGGTAGTCGCTGATCCTGGACAGCATCAACGCGGTGGTTCCCGACAGTTCCGCGGCCTGCAGCAGGCTCACCATGACGCTCGGGAAGACCTGCGGCCAGCGGCCCAGGGCCTCCGACAGTGGTGCACCACCGCAGACATCCTCCCGCACCGACTCGAGTACGTGCCTGAACTCGCTGCGTCGCGCCTGCGAGGCGATGGCCCCCAGGCCTTCGGGAAGCGGAACGCCCGTCTCGAGCATGACGGACAACTGCTGAGCGAACGAGACCACGTCGGATCGCCCGATGCGCTTGAGTCCCTGACCGACCCGCACCTCCTCGACATCGAGATCCGGCAGCGTGCCGGCGGATCCCGAGGCGATGGACGTGACGAAGAGCCCTTCGGCACGCAGATGGGTCGCGACGTCGTCGCGATCGCGGGCGGTGATCGATCCGGTGACGGGCTCCCCCGTCGCGTTCCGTGCCCTGTAGGCGAATGTTGAATCACTTCGACTGATCATCACGGCCACCTCAGAGCCTCGTCGCACAGAGCACTTCGTCCGGCGTCGTCAATCCGGCGGCGACCTTCTGCAGGCCGTCCTCCCAGAGCGACATGAAATCCATTTCACCCAGCATCCCGCGGAGAGCCTGCAGCGTCGCCCCGGCGGCGACACCGTCGAGGAACGGTTCGTTCGGAATCAGGAGCTCGAAGATGCCCAGACGTCCGGCGAATCCGGTTCGACGGCAGTGGCTGCAGCCGGCACCGCGCTGCGCACCCTCGATGTCGCGACAGGCACGCAGAATCGCCTCCGAGGTCCGATCGTCCGGCGCCCACGGTTCGGCGCAGTTGGGACAGATCTTGCGGACCAGCCGCTGGGCGAGCACGCCCCGCAGGGTGGCCGCGACCAGATACGGCTCGATGCCGAGGTTGCACAGCCTCGTGACCGCGCTGGGGGCATCGTTGGTGTGCAGCGTCGAATAGACCAGATGTCCGGTGAGGGCGGCCTGGGTGCAGATCGATGCGGTCTCCGCATCACGAACCTCGCCGACCATCAGGATGTCCGGATCCTGACGCAGCATGGACCGCATCGCGGATGCGAACGTGAAGCCCGCCCGCTGGTTGACCTGCGACTGGTTGATGCCGGGAATCCTGGCTTCGACCGGGTCCTCGATCGTGGAGATGTTCAGTTCGTCGGAACTGATCTGTCCGAGCACCGAGTACAGGGTGGTCGACTTTCCCGACCCCGTGGGCCCGGTCACGAGGATCACCCCGTTGGGCTGCTCGATCAGCTGCTTCCACTGCTCGAGCATGCGGGGTCCGAATCCGAGCTGATCGAGACCGATGCGGTTCGATTCGCTGTCGATGATCCGGATCACGACCTTCTCCCCGTACTTGCCGGGCATGGTCGAGACACGAAGATCGATGGGACGGCCTTCGAGCATGACGTTGAAGTCGCCGTCCTGCGGCAGGCGCCGCTCGGAGATGTCCAGATTGCTCATGATCTTGATGCGGCTGGAGATTGCGGCGTGC
>CAJWBW010000133.1:0-5360 GCA_913020415.1 uncultured Phycisphaerae bacterium
TGACATCGGTCATGGAGCCGATCGATGCGGCGAAGTCGTGTCGCACCATCTCACGGTTGCACCAGAGTTCGTTTCCGGTGGCGCAGGCCAGTCCGGTGTTCACGACCCGCACGGCGCCGTTGGTCCATGCACCGGTCGAATACTGGAAGGGACGGGCCTGGCACAGGATGCCGCTGGTCATGAACATGTCGCCGGTGAGGTAGACGTCACCGAGGGTGAGATCCTCGTATCCGTAGCGGCACGGATCGTTTTCGGTGGTGTAGTTGTCGATCCAGAGTTCCTGGCCGCCCAGTTCCATCTTCTGCACGAGTCCGTGGATCTCGACGACTCCGCAGTCGTGGCCCGAGCCGCCGGAAAGAACGTAGAAGTCCGCGCCGCCGATGTTCAAGCCGTGCAGATCGAGAAAGTTGGGGACGTTGTGGAAGTCCCCGTTGATCGAGACGTTGATGTTCCCACCGTGCTCACCGAAGTTGAAGCGCACGTAGGAGGGGACGGTTCCCGATGCTCCGTAGTTGAACGCGGCGGTGATGTTGTTGAGTCCGAGTTCCTGATTGGGGGTGCACGCCCAGCCGTCGCGGACGATCTCGGCCTGGCCGGCTACGGTCCAGGTGCCGCTCCACCACTGGAAGGGGGTGAACTCGATGGGCAGCCCCTCCGACGAGGTCGAGTCCCCGACGGCGTAGATCGTTCCGAGGGGAAGGTCCTCGTACCCGGGGGTGGCGAGGGCGGTCGACGCTCCGGAGAGGAGGAGGCCGGTGACGATGCAACTCGTGAGTTGATTTCGATTGGTCATGGTGTGGTTCTCTTGATGTGTGGTCCAGATGGGAAGGCGATACGAATCCTTCCTGAAAGGGACTGCGTCCCCCGGAGGGTGGATCTCTCACTTGATTTGAAAAACGCGATGGAAGACCTGTCAGGGCCGTTTTCGCTCCGGTTCTCGGGGTACCATGGCCACGTTCCCGGGCCGTGTCGGACCGGGGCAGTCCGAGCATGCAGGAGCCGATCAGCGATGAGCAGTGGATTTCAGGAACGGGAAGAGGGCAACGAAGCCAAGTTCAAGCACGATTCGGATGTTCGATTCCGGATCGAGGCTCGTCGGAACAAGCTCCTCGGTGAATGGGCTGCGGGGAAGATGGGTCTCGAAGGCGACGCGTTCGAGCGATATCCGATCGATCTCGTCAAGGCCGACATCCAGGAGCCCGGCGACGAAGACGTGCTCGACAAGCTCAAGGCCGACTTCGCCGCGCACGGTGTGGACATCTCCGAGGAGATGATCTGTCAGAGGATGGCGGAACTCGAATCCGTCGCCACCGACCAGGTGCACGGCGAGGGCTACGGCACCGACGACTGAATCGCGGGAGCCCCGCCATCGGATTCAACCTCTCCGAGCGACCCCTGGTCCGACTGTTCACGCTGTGCGTCCTGTACGTCGCGCAGGGGATCCCGTACGGCTTCGTGACCGTGACCCTTGCGGCCTATCTGGCCGAACGTGGATTCGATGCCGGTGCGATCGGATCGCTGGCCGCCGCGGGCACGCTTCCGTGGACCTTCAAGTGGGTCTGGGGTCCGGTGATCGACCGGTTCGGCATTCCCTCCATGGGTCGCCGACGTCCCTGGATCCTGCTCGCGCAGACGGGCATGATCCTGTCCATCCTGGCGATGGCTGTGATTCCGTCCATCACGGATCATCTCGCCCTGCTGGGCTGGATGATCTTCGTGCACAACATCTTCAACTCGTTGCAGGACGTCTCCGTCGATGCCCTGGCGGTGGATCTGCTCCGCGAGGAGGAACGGGGACGGGTCAGCGGACTCATGTACGGTTCCAAGTTCCTCGGGACCCTGATCGGCGGGGCCGTACTCAGCAGAGTGCTCACCGCCAGCGGTCTGAACGGAGTCTTCGTCTGGCAGATCGTGATGCTGGCGTGCATCATGCTGCTTCCGCTGCTGCTGCGCGAGCGTCCGGGTGAACGACTGCTGCCGTGGACCGCCGGAAGCACCCAGTTGAAGCCGTCCGAGTCGCTCTCCGATTCGGTGGGGGTGCTCTTCCGAAGGCTGGCCCGGGCCTTCAGTCTCTCCTCGGCGGTCATCGCGGGGCTGATCGGGCTGGGCATGTTCATCGCCAACGGCTCGCTGGGCCCCGTGCTGCAGGTCTTCTACCAGGAGGATCTGGGTTGGGCCCGCACCGACTACACCGACATCAGCGGGGGGTGGGGGGTCTTCATGGGACTGGCCGGTGCCATGGGCGGCGGCTTCCTGGCGGACCGGTTCGGTGCCAAGCGAATCGTCGCCGCGGGGACGATCGGTCTCGGGATCTGCTACCTGACCTTCAGTGCGATGTCGCCGGAGGTGCTCGGCACCGGATGGTTCGCGTGGAGTTCCAAGGGAGCGATGACGATGTTCATCCTGGCCGAAGGGCTGCTGCTCTCCCTGGCGACCGTCGGTCTCTTCTCCATGTACATGACCGTGTCGTGGCCGATCGTGGCGGGTACCCAGTTCACGGCGTACATGGCACTCCTGAATCTCAGCACCACCATCGGTCAGTCTCTGGCGGGTCATGTGGGCGATTTCGACCTTGTGCAGGTGGGTTTCGCATTCGGGGCCTTCCAGATTCTCCTGCTGCTGCTGCTGCCGCTCATCGATGTCCATCAGACCCGTCGCGTACTCGGCGACGGCCGCACTTGAAGCGTGTCGGGATCGCCACGACAATCAAGCCATGAAGAACCACAAACTCCCCACCATCCTGACCATCATCGTCCTCGGCCTGGGCATCCTCCTCGTCATCGGACTCCGTCTGGCCGACGTCATCGCCAAGAGTGTGATCGATGGACAGGTCACGGACATCCTCGGAGTTGAATCCCGCGTCGGAGGCGTCAGTCTCGGGGTCCTCACGTCGAACTCGTCCTTCTCCGACATCACGATCAAGAACCCTCCGGGGTTCGAATACGAATACATCCTGACGGTGGATCGGGCCGACATCGACTGCGGAGTCGGCACCCTGCTGTCGAACGACATCGACATCCCCAATGTGCTGCTGACCGGGCTGACATTCGATCTCGAGCAGATCGACGACCAGGTCAATCTCGAGATCCTCATCAAGCATGTGAACGAATACGTCAAGAGTCTTCCGTCGTCCACGGACGAGACCAACCTGATGATTCGTGAATTGAAGGTGAAGAACGTTCGTCTGCGTGCGAAGGGGAAGATCGTCACCCTGGCCGGCGGCAAGATCGACGAGAAGATTCCGGACTTCTCGGTGAAGAACGTCGGCACCAAGGGCGACTCGAGTCAGTTGACCAGCCGATTCGTCTCCATCATCACGCACGTGGTGATCCACCAGGTGTTCAACCATCCCATCGATGGCTTGTCGAATGTCACCATCGGGGGCATCAACACCTTGCTCAACAAGATCCCCCTGCTCAAGGAACTCCCCGATCTTCCGAACCTCAACGATCTGAAGGGGCTCGGGAATCTCATCCTCGGAGACAAGGACAAGGACAAGGACAAGGGCAAGGACGGGAAGTGACGGGGTGAGCCCGCGGGACCCCAGCGGTATAATCCATGCCGTCTATGGGCATCGAGCGAGTCTTTCTTGGCAGCGGGCAGCATTGCCTCCATGCGGTCGTCGATCATCTGCTGGATCGGTTCCCGCCGGACGGCCGCCGTTGGAATCTGGCCGAACTGCTCCTGCTGCTGCCGGGTTCGAGAGCGGGGCGTCGTCTTCGAACCCTGCTGCGTGAACGTGCCACCGTCCTCCATCTGCAGCTGGTCCCCCCGGACATCACCACCATCGGTCGACTCGCGGATCGGGTGCTCGTTCCCGAATACGAGACCGCAAGTGCGTTGGCGGAGCGATTGGCCTGGATCGCGGCAATCAGGTCGTCCGACCAGCCGGTGCAGGATCGACTGCTGGGCAGGAACCGGTCCGAGGACGGGCCGTATCCCGATGAAGCGGTGGAGGCGATGGCCGCCACCCTCGTATCGGTGGAAGCGGAAGTCGCCGGTGCCGGCATGGACTTCCAGGGGATCTCCGACCATGCGTTCATGGAGGGAAATCCCGATGCACTGCGCTGGCGCGATCTCTCGTCTCTGCAGATCTGGCACGATCAATGGCTTCGTGAGCACGGATTCGAGCGCCGGGACGCCCGGACAAGCGCGTTCCTGGACGGACACCGGAAGGTGCTGGCGCCTCGGCACATCGGGATCATCAGCGCGGATCTGAACACCATGCAGCGCCGCATGATCGATTCGCTCGTGGAAACCGGATCGTCGGTCTTCGGCATGATCCATGCCCCGCAGGATGACGAATCGTGCTTCGACGACTACGGATGCGTGGTTCCGGCGGTCTGGTCGAACCGCATCATCGACATCGACGACCGCATCCGGCACGTCGGAGACGGTCCGGAGGATCAGATCGGCTGCATCGTGGACCTGCTCGGTTCGCTCGGCCCGTTCGATCCGGATGACGTCTCCGTCGGACTGCCCGACGAATCGCTGCTCCCCATCTGTCGTCGTGTCCTTCCGGAGTGGGGCGTACCGGTGCACGAACCGCTCGGCGTCCGAATGGACCAGTCGCGGATCGGACGCATCCTGGGGCTGCTGGAACGCTTTCTCGAGCAGAAGGAGGCGTCCGATTTCGCCGCGCTGGTACGCGAACCGATCGTCGAACGTTGGATTCGCGCTGCGGACGATTCGGACACGGAGTTGCTGGAGCGATTCGACCGCTATCGCGAGGACTGCCTGCCGATGCACATCGGGACCGGTCTTCCCGATCGACACGCTTCGCTGGCCCGGATGCTTCGACCCACGATCGTCCGTCTGGACGAACTTCGCGCATCGACCGCGGGACCGGAATCGATGGTGGATCAGATCGAGGCGATGCTGCTCGAGCTCCTGAATCCGTCGATGGATCTGCTCCAGTCCGACGACCGTGCCGTGCTCGAAGCGGTGGGTTCGATCCTGGATGAACTGCTGCATCTGCGACCGCTGCTCGACGGGTGCAGTGCCGCGTCCCTGCTCCGTCTGATGCGCGGTGAACTCGCAGCACAGTCCGTCGGAACATCGACCACGGAGGCGGCGGTTGATCTGCTGGGCTGGCTCGATTGCCATCTGGACGATGCGGACACGCTGCTGATCGCTGGCTGCAACGAGTCGATGCTTCCGATGTCGGTGAATGCCGATCCGTTTCTTCCCAACGAACTGCGAAGTGCCATCGGACTCGTCGACAACGAACGGCGCCTGGCCCGGGATGCGTATCTGCTGGATGCGACGCTTCGGAGCGGACGGGTGGTGCACCTCGTCTCCGGACAGCGGGGCCCCGATGGAGAGAACCAGGTGCCCAGTCGGCTCCTCCTGACCGGGGC
>CAJWBW010000134.1:0-5260 GCA_913020415.1 uncultured Phycisphaerae bacterium
GCGGCACCGGGAAGTGCGCGCGCACTGCCCTTGTCACCCGTAGGCGCTTGTTCGATCGTGTGGTTGCTACCGGGGCGTTCACCGCCGGCGGCGATCACCAGACCGGTGGTCGCTGCAAAGGCCACGATCGAAAGGACTACGGTCGTCACTCGGTTGTGCATGATGCTCTCTCGACTCAATGTCGGAACCCTGAATCTCACCTTGGCCACGAACGGGCACAGGACGCCCCCCGTGCGGATGGCACTCCTGACGGCTTCTATGTCGTGGATTACCGGCTCCTTGCGCAGGAAAATCCACTTCGGAGGCACTCGTGCTTCCGAGGAGGTCATCCTAGCAGGATGAACAACGCCGTGTCGCCGCTGAAATCGTCCTCACGGGTAGAAAAGAGCGGTTTTGGGACGTTCAAAAAAGAACGAGACCCGGGCGAAAGCCCGGGTCTCGGGAGGGATCATGGAATCAGTCCGACTCAGTGTTCGGGAAGGGGGGAATCGGCCTCGCTGATACCGTCAGTGGGGTTCAGAGGGTCATTGACGCCCGCGATTTCCACCAACTCGACTTCAGCGGCCATGGGCTCGGCCCCGAGGGCTTCGGCCGTTTCGGCTGCTTCGGCCAGCATCGAGGCTTCATCCTCCTCCTCGCTGGAGGGGGGTTCGGCCAGGCGGTTCACCCGCATGGAGGTGTAGTCGTCGAAGCCGGTGCCCGCCGGGATCAGGTGCCCGAGGAGCACGTTCTCCTTGAGTCCCTTCAGTTCGTCCACCGCACCACGGAGGGCGGCTTCCGTCAGGACCTTGGTGGTCTCCTGGAAGGAGGCACCGGAGAGGAACGACTCGGACTGCAGCGAGGCCTTGGTGATGCCCAGCAGCAGCGTCTGGCCGGTGGCGGGGGCCGGCTTCTTGGTCTTGGCCGGTGCGCCGCCTTCCGCCGCGGCCAATGCGTTGGCCTCCTTGACCGTGGCCCGGTCGACCATGTCGCCCACGACGAGGTTCGTGTCGCCGGCGTCGCTGACGCGGACCTGCTTGGCGACGGTCTGGTTGCAGCGACGGAAGTTGTAGCGGTCGACGATCTCCTCGGGCAGCAGCTCGGTGTCGCCGGGCTTCTTGACCAGCGTCTTACTGAGCATGCAGGCCAGGATGACCTCGATGTGCTTGTCCGAGATGGGCACGCCCTGGGCTCGGTACACGTTCTGCACCTCGTCCAGCATGTAGTTGAACACGGCTTCCTCGCCCTGGATCTCGAGGATCTCCTGCGGGACGAGGGGGCCTTCGGTCAACGGATCGCCGGCGTCGACGAAGTCGTCACGGTGCACCAGCAGGTGCTTGCCCTGCGGCACGTGGTGATCGATCTCCACGCCGGTGTCGGTGATGACGCGGATGGTCATCTTGCCCTTGCGGAGGTCGTCGTGCAGTTCGACGCGACCGGTGACCTTCGACATGACGGCCGGATCCTTCGGGGTCCGGGCCTCGAAGATCTCCGTGACCCGCGGCAGACCACCGGTGATGTCGGCCGAACCGGCCACATCCTTGGGCTGCCGTGCGAGCATCTGGCCCTGGACGATCTGCTGACCCTCCTTGACCTCGATGCGGGCCTTGGCCGGCAGGTGATGGAAGTCGAGGATCTTGCCCGAGGCGTCCTCCACCAGGATCTGCGGATGCATCTCGCCGGTGTGCTCGATCACGATCAGTTCCTGCGTGCCGGAACCCTTGACCGACTCCTCGCGGATGGTCTTGCCGATCTCGATGTCCTTGAAGCGGACGGTGCCGGATTCCTCGGCGAGGATCGGCGTTCGGTGGGGATCCCACTCGACCAGCAGCTTGCCCTTCTTGACCTTCTCGCCGGCCGCGACACGGATGACCGCACCGTAGGGAACCTTGTACTTCTCGAGCTCGCGGTTCTTGGCGTCGAGGATGGCGACTTCGCCGTTTCGCTTGAGGGCGATCAGGCTGCCGTCGTCGGCGTCGGGGACCGGAACCTCGCGGCATTCGCGAAGCTCGATGGTGCCGCCGTGACCGGCCCGGTAGCTGGTGTCGACCAGACCACGCGACGCGATGCCGCCGGTGTGGAAGGTCCGCATGGTCAGCTGCGTGCCCGGTTCACCGATGGACTGGGCCGCGATGGTGCCGACGGCCATGCCCAGTTCGACCTGCATGCCGGTGGACATGTCCATGCCGTAGCAGCAGGCGCAGATGCCGTTGGCGGTGTCGCAGGTCAACGGGCTGCGGACCTGGACGGAGTCGATGTTGAGCTTCTCGAGCTTGCGCGCGATCCGCTCGGTGATGATCTCGTTCTCCTTGACTACGGTGTCGTCGGTCATCGGGTTGATGATCGTCTGGCGGCTGGTGCGGCCGATGATGATCTCCCGCAGGGGGACGTCGATCTCCTCGCCCTTGTAGATGGCGTTCTTCTTGATGCCGCGCTTGGTCTTGCAGTCGTACTCGGTGACGACCACGGCCTGGGCCACGTCGTAGAGCTTTCGCGTGAGGTAGCCGGAGTCCGCCGTCTTGAGAGCGGTGTCGGCCAGTCCCTTGCGGGCTCCGTGCGTGGACGAGAAGTACTCGAGCACGTTCAGTCCCTCGCGGAAGTTCGCGCGGATGGGCGTCTCGATGATCTCGCCGCTGGGCTTGGCCATCAGGCCCCGCATGCCCGCCAGCTGCTGCATCTGGCTGACGTTGCCTCGGGCGCCCGAGACCGACATGAGGTACACGGGGTTGAGGTAGCGTTCGCCATCGCTGCTTTCGGTGGGGATCTCCTGCAGGTTGGTCAGATCGCGGCGGTCGTTCTTGAGGGTGCTCACCAGTTCGGTGGTCAGTTCCTCACGACAGTGGGCCCAGATGTCCAGCAGCTGGTTGTGCCGCTCCCGCTCGGTGATCGCACCGGCGTTGTAGGCCCGCTCGACGTTGTCGACCATCTTCTGGGCGCTGCCGATCAGATCGATCTTCTTGTCGGGAATCCGCAGGTCGGTGATGGCGATCGAGAGGCCGGACGTGGTCGCGGTGCGGAATCCGATCTCCTTCATGTCGTCCAGCAGCGACAGCGTCTCGGGGCGACCGAGGATCGCGTAGGTGTCGTCGATCACGCGGCTGCAGCCCTTCTTGCCCAGGGTGCAGTTGTAGTACGGCATGCCGTCGGCGAGGATCGAGTTGAACTTGATGCGGCCCACGGTGGTGCGGATGCGCCGGTTGTCCGGCATCGCCTCGATGGGGTCGCCCTGATCGTTGATGATCTGGGAGAACCGCGTGACGCGGACGTGGATCGGCTCGTGCAGTCCGATCTGGTCGTAGTCGTGGGCGAGGATCGCCTCCTGCGGATCACGGAAGGATCGCAGCTCCTCCGGCTTGCGGGTGTCGTCCTCGTTCATGGACGTCAGGAAGAAGACGCCCATCAGGATGTCCTGCGACGGCGACACGATCGGGTTGCCGTTGGCGGGGGAGAAGATGTTGTGCGTCGAGAGCATCAGCACGTGGCTCTCGATCTTCGCCTCCAGCGACAGCGGAAGGTGGACGGCCATCTGGTCGCCGTCGAAGTCGGCGTTGTAGCCGGTGCACACCAGCGGATGCAGGGTGATCGCGTTGCCTTCGACGAGCACCGGCTCGAAGGCCTGGATGCCCATGCGGTGGAGGGTCGGAGCACGGTTCAGCAGCACCGGGTGCTGATGGATGACCTGCTCCAGGATGTCCCAGACCTCCGGGTCGCGACGTTCGAGCATGCGCTTGGCCGACTTGATGGTGTCGGCGAGGCCGTGCTCCTTGAGCTTGCGGATGATGAACGGCTGGTACAGCTCGAGGGCGATCTTCTTGGGAAGTCCGCACTGGTGCAGCTTGAGTTCGGGGCCGACCACGATCACGGACCGGGCCGAGTAGTCGACCCGCTTGCCCAGCAGGTTCTCGCGGAAGCGGCCCTGCTTGCCCTTGATCATGTCGGTCAGCGACTTGAGCGGGCGGTTGGACGAACCCAGGACCGGACGGCGGCAGCGACCGTTGTCGAACAGCGCGTCGACGGCCTGCTGCAGCATCCGCTTCTCGTTGCGGATGATGACCTCGGGGGCGTTGAGGTCCATCAGCTTCTTGAGCCGGTTGTTCCGGTTGATGATCCGGCGGTACAGGTCGTTGAGGTCGCTGGTGGCGAAGTTGCCCGACTCCAGCAGGACCAGCGGACGGAGATCCGGGGGGATCACCGGAACCACGTCCAGCACCATCCAGTGGATGTCGTTGCCGCTGTTCTTGAGCTGCTCGACGAGCTTGAGCCGCTTGGCGAGATCCTTGGTCTTCTGCTTGGACCGGGTCGCGTCGAGTTCCTCACGGAGCTGCACGGACAGTCCGTGCAGGTCGAGTTCGCCCAGCATGGACATGACCGCGTCGGCACCCATCTTGGCTTCGAAGGAGGCGCCGCCGAACTTCTGGACGGCTTCGCGGTACCCGTCCTCGTCGAGGACCTGCTTGTACTCCAGTTCGGTGTCCCCGGGATCGGTGATCACGTAGTCCTGGAAGTAGATGACCTTCTCGAGGTCGGCGGTCTTCATCTTCAGCAGCGTGCCGAGCCGGCTCGGCAGGGCCTTGAAGAACCAGATGTGCACCACCGGAGCGGCCAGGTTGATGTGGCCCATCCGCTTGCGGCGCACGCGGGAGTGCGTCACCTTGACGCCGCAGCGGTCGCAGATGATGCCCTTGAACTTGGTGCCCTTGTACTTGCCGCAGGCGCACTCGTAGTCCCGTTCGGGGCCGAAGATGCGTTCGCAGAACAAGCCGTCCTTCTCGGGGCGGTAGGTTCGGTAGTTGATGGTCTCGGGCTTCTTGACCTCGCCGAAACTCCAACTCCGGATGTTGTTGGGGCTGGCAAGCTGAATGCGGACCGAACTGAAATCATTGACGCGATCGTAGACGTTGTCATTCATGGCTGATCTTGTCTCTCTGTGGCGGGAAACACGTCGTGGGACACGGGCGTGGTGCTCAGAGGAGGCTTCCTCCTTCGACGTAGTCCTTCTCCAGTTCGATGTTCATGCCGAGGCCGCGGATCTCGTGGCAGAGGACGTCGAACACCACCGGCATGCCGGCTTCGAGCGTGTTCGTGCCCTTGACCATCGAGTCGTAGATCTTGGTGCGTCCCTCGACGTCGTCGCTCTTGACGGTCAGCAGCTCCTGCAGGACGTAGGCGGCGCCGTAGCCCTCCAGTGCCCAGACCTCCATCTCGCCGAACCGCTGACCACCCGTTCGGGCCTTGCCGCCCAGCGGCTGCTGGGTGATGAGGCTGTAGGGGCCGGTCGCCC
>CAJWBW010000135.1:0-5235 GCA_913020415.1 uncultured Phycisphaerae bacterium
TGATCTCGTGGCAGAACGGCGACATCGAGGTCAACGGCGACCTGTCGCTGGACGGGTCACCGCTGGTGCTGATGCGGTCCGAAGGGGGCAGCGTGTACGTCGACGGAAGCATCGACACCACCGTCGCCGGCCAGGGCACCTTCATCGCCGAAGCGGGCGTCGGAAACGTCGAGATCGGCGGCGACATCGGTGCGTCCAACGCACTCGATTCAGTGAATCTCGAGTCGGAGGACGGCCTGATCATCCTGTCGGGTGGACTCGTGCGGGCGGAAAACGACATCTCCCTGAACAACTTCGAAGGCACGCGGACGGCATTTGCCGACATCGTGGGCCTGGCCGACGATCTCGAAATCCGTTCGGAGAGCGGGAGCATCTTCATCGGCAGGAACCACAAGTTCACCCAGCTCGGGGATCTCACGCTGAGAGCGATCAACGGTGAAATCACCCTCAACGACATCTCCACGTTCGGCAGCCTGCTGGTCGATTCACCGATGATCTCCATCTTCCTCCGCGAACCGATTGGAATCCTGACGTACCTCGGCTTCAACATCGACAGCTTCGTCGTCAACTTCGTATCCGGAGGGACCATTTCCTTCACCAGCGCCCCCGTCACGGTGGGTTCCGGAGGGACCCCGTGGTTCTCCTCCGTGGAGGAATCTCCCGACGCAGACACCACCCTGCAGGACTTCGTCTGGTGGGAAAACGTTCCCCTCGATCTGCAGGATTTCTACTACGACACCGTGGTCCTGATCCTCGAAGCGACCGAGGAAAGCGGCCCGACGCCACCGGGGCCTCCCGGTCCGCCGACCCCACCCAATCCTCCGGGACCACCGAATCCCGTACCGACCCCCAGTGAATCCTCCCTGGCCATCGCCGAGGGTGCACAGACCGCGGAGCTCCCCGTCGATCTGCTGATCTTCGCCGACGCTGATCCCGACGGATCCCTCCTCCTGACCGATCTGAGCGATCTTGGAATCGAGGTCGAGGGTCCGGCGAACTCGGACAGTGAACTGCGGGGATCCCTGGCTCGATCCCGCGTGGTCTCGGACTACACCGCCAATGCGATCAATGTGAATCCGGACACGGGCAACATTCGTGTGAAGCAGGCGCGGATCAGTGCCAAGGTGGCCGATCGTGCGCTGCTCGAGTACCAGAATGTCCTGACCATGCAGCCCGGCGACCCCAATCAGATTCTCGAGCAGAACCAGACGACTGCGATGTCGAATTCGATCCAGCAGGCATGGACGGCCTACCGGGAATCAGCGGGCAAGGATGCTTCGGGCGACGGGTTCCGGACCTGGCTGGATTCCTCCGGAAACACGCAGGCACGCGACTACGTGAGCGGACTCAGGAGCGTCTACGCCACGATGGAGTCCAGCGGTCTGAATGGTCCCGAACTGGATCATGCCCGCAACATCACCATGGGACGCATTCTCAAGAGCGGCACGGCCCCGGGTGGAATGAACACCGTCGACCTGCTCGCAGCCACGCGATCCTGATCAGGCGTCGGACGACGTCGCCGTCGTGGAGGTCTCTTCCGACTCGGCGGGGGGGCCGAAGATCGCGGACCCGACTCGCACGATGTTCGCACCGCACTCCACAGCCAGTTCGTAGTCGCCGCTCATCCCCATGGACAGGATGTCGAACGAATCCCCCGTGACCGATGAGATGCGAAGCTCCTCGAACAGCTCTCGGGTCCGGATGAATGTGCTCCGGATGGTGTCAAGGTCGTCGGTCTGAGGCGCCATGCACATCAGGCCGCGGATGCGGATGTTCATCATCGTGTCCATCTGATCGATCAGATGGGTCGCGGCCGCGGGTGCAATGCCGTACTTGCCGCGTTCTCCGGACGTGTTGACCTGGATGAGCACCTCGGTGGGCTGTTCACGCTGGAGCGGACACGCCTGGATCTCCTCGGCCAACCGCAGGGAATCCACCGAATGCACGAGACGCGTCAGGGGGAGGATCCTCTTCACCTTGTTCCGCTGGAGATGGCCGATGAAGTGCCAGCGGATCGAGTCCGGAACACGTCCTCCCGATGGTCCGAGTTCCCGATGACGTTCCAGGAAATCGTCGACCTGCGCCGCAAACTGCAGGAAATGCTGCATGCGGCTTTCACCGAAGTCGGCGTGCCCCGCCTCGATGAGTTCGCGAACCTGGGCGATGGAGGCGTACTTGGTGACCGCCACGAGATGGACGTCGTCGGCCGATCGACCACCACGTGCCGCCGCCGACGCAATGCGGTCCCGCACCTCGTTGTACCGGTCGACTGTCTTACCTTGCGTTGGCATGCTGACTCCGTGCCGTGAGGATACGTGCTGCACCCCTTTGACTCAAGCAAGCAGATCAGCCCTCATGCACTTCTTCCGAGACCTGGTACGCGAGCTGCTCCAGCGCCATCGAGAAATCCACGCTGACGACATCGATGGCAGGACCGACTTCGACACGCTGGGGAGTGAAATTCAGAATGCCTCGTACGCCGGCGGTCACCAGAAGATCCGCCACCTCCTGAGCGACCACCTTGGGAACGCAGAGGATGCCGAACTCGATGTCGAGTTCCACGGCCAGTCGGGGAATATCCCGGATCGGAGCGACCCGACAGTGACCGACCCTGGACCCGATGATCGAATCGTCGATGTCGAACGCCCCCACGATGTTGAATCCCTTGGCGGTGAAACGGGGGTAGTTGAGCAGGGCACGTCCGATGTTTCCCACCCCGACCACTGCGGCGTTCCACTCCCGATCGATGCGGAGAATGGATTTCAATCGTGGAATCATCGCCTTGACGCTGTAGCCGATGCCCGGCTGTCCGAACTGGCCGAAATACCCGAGATCACGACGTACCTGCGCATCGGTGATCCCCAGAGCGCTGCCCAACGTCCGGGAGGACACGGTCACGGCACCGTCGGCCTCCTGGGTTTCGATCTCCCTGAGATACAGGCTCAACCGCTTGATGGTCGGACGGGGGATGGACGTGCGTTCGGACATTCGACGATCTCATTGTACCGTCGATACGGAAACCTCCCAGCCTGTCCCTCTTTCCATGGCGTACAATGGACTTCAATGCACATTCATGACATTTTCAAGCGAGATCGGCAGACCTTCAGTTTCGAGTTCTTCCCCCCCCGAACCGATACGGCCATGGATGCCCTGCTGGGTCGAATGGACGATTTCGCGGCCCTCGCTCCCTCCTTCGTGTCGGTCACGTACGGCGCCGGCGGTTCCACCAGACAGCGAACGAACGATCTGGTGGTCCAACTGAACGAATCGGATCGGGTCGATGCGATCCCCCATCTCACCTGCGTCCAGCACACCCACGACGAGATCGAGACGATCCTGCATCGATACGCGGACGCGGGAATCAGCAACATCCTGGCCCTTCGGGGCGACCGCCCCCTCGACGCGGACTATCACCCCGCCTCGGACGAATACCGTCATGCCGCCGATCTGGTCCGCCACATCAAGGCATTCAACGAGTCGGGAGCCCATCGGGATCCCCGGGGATTCGGCATCGGAGTCGCAGGATTTCCGGAAGGGCACCCGGAGACGCCCAACCGCCTGAGGCAGTTGGAATACCTCAAGGCCAAGGTCGACGAAGGGGCGGACTGGATCACCTCGCAGATGTTCTTCGACAACGTCGCCTTCCACGACTGGTGCGAACGATGTGAACTCGAGGGGATCGACGTACCGCTGATTGCGGGCATCATGCCGATCACCGGCATCAAGACGATGCAGCGCATGGCCGATCTCGCCGGCGGCACGAACTTTCCCGCGAAGCTGCAGCGGCGCATCCGTCGCTATCAGGATGACGACGACGCGATCCGTCAGGTGGGTGTGCAATGGGCGACGGAGCAGTGCAATGAACTGCTCGACCATGGGGTGGCGGGCATCCACTTCTACACCCTGAACCGTTCCGGCGCGACGCTGGAGATATTCCGGGCTCTGGGAGCACGCGATACGGGTTCGCTTCGCCAATAACGGTGTTGCCAGCGGCCACGGACCCACGGTATCCTCACCGGATCATGCATCGAATACAGCACCTCCTCGATACGACCCGTTGCCTCCTGTTTGCAGGCGTTCTCCTGTGCTGCGAAATCGCCGTCGCGATGCCGACCAATCTCGCACCTCCGCAGCCGGCCGCCAACAAGAACACCCCTGCGGTCTGGGTCGGAATTCTGATCATGCTGCTCATCGTCGGTGTGATCCTGACGATCAGCCTGATGCCCTCCCGCCGAAGCCACCAGGACTGACCGAATGGTGCCGGGCTCGAGACCATCACACGTGCAACGCAGAGGAAGCCGGGGCATGCTTGCGCTGCTGGCGATCAATGCCGTGCTGCTGGTCGGCCTCCTGAGCATCCTTGCCGCTCCGTCCGTGCAGGCCCAGCTCACCGGACGGAAATCGTTCCTCATGGTCGCCGGCGAAGGCGAGCGGACTTCCACCAACTACGTCTGGATACTGGAAAGCCGGAACGGTGAACTGGTGCTCGTCGACTGGACCACCGCGGGGCAGGGCATGAAGGCAATTGCTCATCGGAACGTCCAACAGGACATCGAGAAGATCCTGAGGACCAGATGACGACGAATCGCTCATCCCGCCGTACGAAGATCATGCTGTCGTCCACCGCGCTGGCGATGGCCGCGGGCATCCTGCTTCTGACCGGGCAGTCCCCGGAGCCGAGGGTCGAAGCCGGCCTGGTGGCGAGCGACGACACCTTCACCCTGATGACCGCGGCGGGCCGCACCGGAAGCGGGGACGGAAAATCCGACCTCCTGTACGTGATCGACAACGACAACGGCGTCCTGCTCGCCTATCGGGCCAGCCAGAACGGACCCGCCATGAACATCACGCTGGTGGACGGCGGCCACATCGGCCATCTGTTCGACGCGGTGCGTCCCTGAGGGCCTCCCAGCCCTTCACGGGTACACTGGAGCGATGCAGTCCAGCCGGAACCACCCTGTCGACTCCGTGATGGTGCGGCAACGAGCCGCGTCGTTCACCAGCCGTTCGATCAAGACGGATGCCAAGCAGGCGGGAATCCGCCTTGCGATCTCGATGCTGGACCTCACCACCCTGGAAGGAAAGGATTCACCCGAGAAGGTGCGGGCCCTGTGCCGCAAGGCGGTCCGTCCCTACGAAGGTGCGGTCGACCAACCCGTCCCCTCGGTCGCGGCCGTCTGTGTCTACCCGTCCCACGTACGGACCGCCGCCAAGATGCTCACGGGCACCGGCGTG
>CAJWBW010000136.1:0-5160 GCA_913020415.1 uncultured Phycisphaerae bacterium
CGACGCTTCTGGACACGGTCCACAACCGCTGGATCCATCTCGATGATAGGCGGCCAGGGTCGAACAGGCTCGTCATTCCGCTCCCATCCGACGTGTTTGCATGTCCCGTCGAAGGCGATCCGATGCGCACGTTCGTGGCGATCACGAAGCGCGTCCATGTTGGCAAAGAGCATGAACAGGGCCCGTTCGTGGTTGGCCGGATCGATATCCGCATCCACCGCCAGGACCACATCGGCTCCGTCTCCCTTGGCGGCAGCGTCGAGAATCGACTCGATGACCTCGCTGGAACGTCCGGGTGCGGACGAATCGACGGCGGCGATCACGATCCGACCGAGCCCCCAGTCGGGCACCTCGATGCCATGGACGCTCCGGCCGTCCACCAGCGGCGCGAGCATCGCCCGAACCGCCGCACGATCCGACGGGGGCGGCGAGCCCACCGGAATGCCCAACACCTCCTCGCCGGGGATCGAAGGCGTGGCATCGATCCCCATCTTTCCACCCGCGCCGAGCCGGGGAGCGGAGTGGTCGAGGATGTCCAGCGGACCGTTGACCACTTCCAGATCGCGAGGGAACTCCGCGTGAGCGGCGACCGCCTTCAGCACGGCCTCGTGATCATGCACGTCGACGGATTCGTCCACGACGATGATCGACTTGGTCCAGGCCATCTGCCCTGCACCCCAGATGGCGTGCATGACCCGACGAGCCTGCAGCGGGTAGGCCTTCGCGATCTGGACGAAGGCGCACTGGTGAAACGATCCGAACATCGGAAGGTGGTAGTCCACGACGTCCGGAATGAGGGTCTGCAGCAGGGGCAGGAAGATGCGTTCGGTGGCCTTGCCCAGGTAGTAGTCCTCCTGCGGCGGCTGGCCGACGATGGTCGCGGGAAAGACGGCGTTGCGCCGATGGGTGATCGCACTGACCTCCACGATCGGATAGCGGTCGGGCATCGAATAGAACCCGGTGTGATCACCGAACGGCCCTTCGAACACCGCACCGGGCCCCAGCGGCTCGTCGCCGGCGGGATCCCATCCGATGGGCCCCGCATCGGTCCGCACGTGTCCCTCGATGACGATCTCGCTGTTGGCCGGAACCCGCAGCGGCACCGTGGTTCCCTTGACCAGCGGAATCCCCCCCCGGTTCAGATACCCGGCCAGCAGCAGTTCGCTGATGCCCGGAGGAAGCGGCGCGGACGCGGCGTACGGCATGATCGACTCGCCGCCGAAGCAGATGGCGACGGGCATCGGTTCACCGATCGCCTTCCACGAACGCCAGTGCGATGCCCCGTCGTGATGGACATGCCAGTGCATGACCAGACGCGTGTCGTCGATGAGCTGCACACGGTACATGCCGATGTTGTGACTGGGTGGCGACGGATCGTTCCGGTCGTCCGCGTGGATCGTGTGGATTCCCGCAAAGGTGATGTAGCGACCTCCGCCCGATTCGGTCCCCGTCGATTCCGGGGACGGTATGCCGACGGCCGCAGGATCACCGTCGTGCGGCCAGCATTTCAGCAGCGGAAGCCGGGTGAGGTCCACTTCACCCGCATCGGAGCGGCGAACCACCTCCTGGCATGCTCCCGAGCGACGCAGCTTCGGCTTGGAGTGAAGAAGCAGCGGAAGGAACTGCCGCCCCATCCGCACCGCATCACGAAGACCACGTGGAGGCTGCGGCTGAGCAATGGCGGCAAGTTGCCGGGCAATCGATTCGAACCCGAGCGCGTCATGACAGCCCAACGCCAGTTCGGTCCGCACGTAGGATCCGTAGACATTGATGGCCAGTGGGAAGTCGGATCCCTCCACGGACTCGAACAGCAGCGCTCGTCCACCGAGGTCCGCATGCCGGGGATCGAAACTGCGGGCTGCCTCACTCACCAGATCGGTTCTCGACTTGCTGTGCCGATCCACGATCTCGGTGACTTCGAGGATCGGAGACACCGGCTCGGTGATGCGCAGCAGCGTACCGAGGTCTTCAAGACGACGAAGGAACGATCCGAGATCCGAATAGACAGCAGATGGCATCCGGACAGAATACCGCGCCGGTGCAGCATCCCGCACCATGACGTACCCTGTCGACCATGGCCAGCGGATCGATCATCGACATCAGCGATGCATACAAAACCTTCGGCAGGAACATCCATGCCCTGCGAGGGGTCGACATGCAGGTGGCCCCCGGCGAGGTCTTCGGGCTGCTGGGCCCCAACGGAGCCGGAAAATCCACGCTGGTCAAGATCCTGATGACGGTGGTCCGTCCGACCCGACTGGCGGGAACGCTTCTGGGTCGCCCGGTGGGCGACCCGCAGACGCTCGCCCGGGTGGGCTACCTTCCGGAACATCACAACTTCCCTCCCTACCTGACCGGACGGCAGGTCATCCAGTTCGTGGGGGCGATGACGGGAATGCCCCGTCAGGCCCGACGCCGCAGCACCGATCGACTGCTCAAGCGGGTGGGCATGTGGGACTGGGCCGACAAGCGCGTCAAGAGCTATTCCAAGGGCATGCTCCAGCGCATCGGCCTCGCCCAGGCGCTGGTGAACACGCCCGAACTCGTCCTGCTGGACGAGCCGACCGACGGCGTCGATCCGGTGGGTCGACAGCAGATCCGGGACCTGCTGCTGGAACTGCGCGACGAGGGCATGACCGTCTTTCTCAACAGTCATCTGCTGAGCGAACTGGAGATGGTGTGCAACCGGGTGGCCATCATGGTCAAGGGCCGCGTCGCCATGCAGGGCACCATCGAGGAACTGACCGCGGACAGCCGACGGTTCGAAATTCGGACAACGGGACCGGCTCCGGACTGGATCCGGTCACTGCCCGACGTGACGTCGCACCCCGAGGACCGGCTGACGCTGCTCAGGATCCGCGGCCAGGACGCGGAAGCGATCCAACCCCTGATCGACCGCCTGCGAAGCGAGAAACGGGCCATCCTCGAAATCAAACCCGTGCGTGAATCACTCGAGGACCTCTTCATGCGGGCCGTCTCCAACGATGAGGGAGGATTCGACGAGCCGGGTGCCTTCCGGGGGAACGAGGGGGAACAGGCATGACCCAGACCGTCGCCCTCTTCGTGGATGCATATCGCCTGCTGAACGCACGGAAGATCTTCTGGTTCACGCTGATCCTGACCGTCCTGGTCGTCCTCTGCTTCGCTCTGGTGGGCATCAACGACCAGGGCATCCGCATCATCACGTGGGACATCGAAATCCCCGGCGTCAACACGCGGACCGGCTGGAGCCCCGAATACTTCTACAAGTTCATCTTCAACAATCTGGGCATCGGAATCTGGCTGTCGTGGGTGGCGACCATCCTCGGCCTCGTCACCACCTCGGGGATCTTCCCGGAATTCATCAGCACGGGATCCATCGACCTGATCCTCAGCAAGCCGATCGGACGATTCCGACTGTTCATGACCAAGTACGTCAGCGGCCTGCTGTTCGTCCTCCTGCAGGTCTGCGTGTTCTGCGGCGGCAGCTTCGTGGTCATCGGACTTCGCGGAGGCGTCTGGCTTCCGGGAATCTTCATCTCCATTCCCCTCGTGGTGCTCTTCTTCTCCTATCTGTACGCGTTCAGCGTGTTCTTCGGCATCCTGACCCGCTCGACCATCGCCGCCCTGCTGCTGACCATCCTCTGCTGGTTCGCGATCTTCATCGTGCAGTCTTCGGAAAGCACCCTGCTCTTCTTCGTGAAGTACCAGGAACAGAAGATTGCGACCTACGAAGAGAATCTGGAGCGATCACGCACGCAGCTGGCCGGCGTGCAGAACCCCGAGGATCGGGAGCGATGGGACTTCCTGTACCAGACGATCGAAGCCCGGGAGAACAACCTCGAGGAGGCACTCGATTCCGGCTCGGGTGTCCGGATTGCCCACACCATTCTGTCGGGTGCCATGACGGTGCTGCCGAAGACCAGTCAGACACTGGATCTGCTTTCACGCTGGACGGTGGACATGGCGGACCTGCCGGAACGCACGGCCGATCAGCGCCCGCCCCTCATCACGGAAGACGGAGAATTCGAAGCCAACGAGGCCGAGATCGCGTTTGCCGTCGAGGATGAAGTGAAATCCCGATCACCCTTGTGGATCATCGGAACCTCCCTGCTCTTCGAACTGGTCCTGTGCCTGGGCGCCGGTTGGCTCTTCTGCCGCCGGGACTACTGAACCTGTTTCCCAAGTTCATCCCCCCGGTCCCGGGCCGCGGCCACCCCGGCCCGGACGGTCTCCACGAATCCATGCTCGCGCATGACGTTCAGGCCCGCCTCGGTGGTTCCCCCCTTGGAGGCGATCCCGGCGAGCAGACGCTCGATCGACTGATCGGACGTCTCCAGCGTCCGGGCCGCGGCCAGGATCGTCTGACGAACCATGGTGTGGGACAGATCCGATTCGAATCCGACCGACTCCGCCGCTTCGACCATCGCCGCCGCGAGCAGGTACACCCATCCGGGACCGGAACCGCTGACCGCAGTGGCGGCGCTCAGGAGATGCTCCGGAACATCGGCCACGAGTCCGACGGCTCCGAACAAGCGATCGACGAACTCGACGTCCGCTTTGCTCGCACCGGGACCCGGTGCAACGGCGGTCATCGAACAGTGCAGCAGGGCCCCCATGTTGGGCATCGTCCTGACCACTCGACACCCGCCCCCCAGCGCGGTGCGGATCGCGTCCGATCCGATCCCCGCCATCACGGAGATCAGCAGGTGATCCGAAGCAAGCCCTCCGAGCTCCTTCGCAGCCGCTGCGAACTCCTGCGGGCGGACCGCACAGAGAATCCGCGAGGCGGAATGCAGTTCGGACGTCGAACCTGCAATCCGACAGCCCTGCGACGCGAAGCGTTCGAGCCGTTCGGATGCGTGATCGGCCAGTACCACCGAGCCGGGATCCAGCACCCCGTGCTCGAATGCCCCCTGCAGGATGGCGGTGGCGAGATGGCCGACCCCCAGTACGCCCAGTTGATGTTCCATGCCGCTTTCTCCCCATGACTCCATGCCCACGGCACGATTGCCGATCGGTCGATGTAGAATATCAGGCTGGAACGGAGGCCTTTCCACCATGAGCACGACCTACACACTGCCCTTCGAGGAACCGGTGATCGAACTGGAACGCCAGATCGAGACACTTGCGGCACGTGATGACGCGGAGTCGATCGCCGACGAGCTGAACAGCCTTCGA
>CAJWBW010000137.1:0-5147 GCA_913020415.1 uncultured Phycisphaerae bacterium
CTCATCGATACCGGTGGTTGGGGAATCTACACCACCGAGGAGGGGCGTTTCGACGATGCGGGCAAGGACCTCGGTGCCCTGCGCAAGGACATCGAGCACCAGATCGATCAGGCCATGCAGCGGGCCGATCTGATCCTCTTCCTGATCGACGCCCAGTCCGGACTGATGCCGCTCGACCACACCGTGGCCGATCTGCTGCGTCGCAAGGGCCTGCTCGAACGCGTCGTGGTCGTCGCCAACAAGACCGACGGCGACACCTGGGAGTCGCACGCCTTCGAAGCCGCCACGCTCGGAATCGGAGAGCCGCTGTGCTTCTCCGCCCGCAACGGGTACGGAGGCACGGAACTCAACGACTGCATCTGGCGTCGGCTCGAGCACGTGGAGGTCCTCGACCAGCGTGACGAGGAGATGAAGGTCGCCATCGTCGGCAAGCGCAACGCCGGCAAGTCCACGCTCATCAACGCCCTGGCGGGTGAGGAGCGGGTGATCGTCTCGGAGATCGCGGGCACCACCCGGGATTCGATCGACGTCCGCTTCGAGATGAAGGACCGGTCCTTCCTGGCGATCGACACCGCCGGACTCCGCAAGCGGAAGAGCTTCGCCGGCAGCATCGACTACTACGCCTACCACCGGATGCTCCAGTCCATCCGACGGGCCGAGGTGGTCCTCTTCATGATCGACGCGACCGAACCGATCTCCAAGGTCGACCAGAAGCTGGGGCAGGAGCTGCAGCGGCAGTTCAAGCCGACGGTGCTGGTGGTCAACAAGTGGGATCAGGTCGGAGACGGCGTCACCCCCGACGACTATCTGGAATACCTGACCAGACAGCTCCGGGGACTCGACTTCGCACCGATCGTGATGGTCAGTGCGAAGGAGGGCGAGGGACTCGAGGACGTGGTCGCGATGGCGTTCAATCTCTACGAGCAGTCGGGCCACCGTGAGCCCACCGGCCGCATCAACTCCATCGTGGATGCGATTCTCAAGAAGCGGGGACCGTCGTCCCGTCTCGGCACGCAGGCGAAACTGCTGTTCGCCTCGCAGGTCGATGTGCGTCCGCCCACGCTCGCCCTGGTCGTCAATCGACCGCAGCTCTTCAAGGGTCGCTACGAGCGGTACCTCATGAACCGGCTCCGGGAGGAGCTTCCGTTCTCCGAGGTTCCGATTCGGTTGATCTTCTCCAAGCGGAAGCGGATCGATCTGCAGGCGCTCAAGGAAGGCCAGAACAAGCACGGTTGAACGGCGATGCAGGTGTCCGCCGTCCTCATGCGTCCGGCGCGATGCCCAGTCGATCGCCGTCGGCGCGGAGAGCGTCGATGCAGCGCTGGATGTGCTCGGTGGGTTCGAGTCCGAGGTCGTCCATGCCGTCGGCGATGTCCTGCCGGTCGCAGCCGGCGGCGAAGTTGTCCGTCTTCAACTTCTTCTTCACCGACTTCGGGGCGAGGTCGGCGATGCCGTTCGGACGCACCTTGCAGCACGCGACGAGGAAGCCGGCCAGTTCGTCGACCGCGAACAGGTGCTTCGCCATCGCGGTCGTCCGCGGCGTCCCGCTGTACTGGGCGTGACCGAGGATCGCCTCGATGATCTCCTCGTCCACGTCCCCGCGTTCCCGCAGGTGCGTCGTGCCGACGAAGGGATGTTCGGCTTCGGTGGGATGCCGTTCGTAGTCGAAGTCGTGCAGCAGTCCGGCGATCCGCCAGCGGTCCTCCTGCTCCGGTTCCACGGTGCGGGCGTAGGCGGCCATGCAGCAGGCCACGGCCTCCATGTGGATCCGCAGGGCGTCGCTCGCGACCCAGTCGTGCATCAGGGTCCGGGCCTGTTCGATGGTGATGGCGTCCGCCATGGCGTCGTGTCTCAGTGCTGCTCGGTCAGGTGCTGTTCGATCCGTTGCAGGGTGTCCCGGATCTCCTCGAGGACACCGGGGTCGGCGTCGGCCGTGGCCGGGTGGGCGGATGCATGTCCGCCCGACTTGCGATCCTCGAGGCGGTCCCGCTGGCCCAGAACCTCGTTGCGGAACTCGATGCAGTCGACGATGCCGGTGAGGCCGACCAGGGCGCCTCCGGTGTTGCCACCGCTGCCGCCGGCGGTCTCGATGGTCAGGGTGTGGAGCTCCATCGCCCGCATGATCGGACCCTGCTTCAACGCGAGGTCGGTGATCTTCTCCAGCGGCACCGTCTTCTCGATCCGGTTCAGCAGGCCCTTGCGGACCACGAGGCTCTTGTCGGTGAGCGTGCAGCTCATGCGGTCGAGGTACATGCGGGTGAACGGGATGCCGATCAGGAACCAGAAGGGAATGAGGACGATGCCGACCACACTGAGCAGCAGGGCACCGGCTCCGCTCAGCAGCCAGTAAGTGCAGACCTTGGGGTTGAAATCGGCTTCCCGGAGAACATGGGGGGTGCTCATGGAGGCCCATGGTAGGCACAAAGAGGGCTCGATGCGTTCAATACCGTCACCGGTGCAGGCCCCGGTGCACGGACCGAAAACCCGCCCGGCGACAACGGGAATCACGAGACCGCCACGGGATGCTCGACGACCTCGAGCACTCCGGAGGCAAGGATTCTCCGTTTCATGCCGACGGTCGGAAGAAGCGTCGACGGCGAGGCGGCGGTGGGGGCACCCAGAAGGGGGATTGACCGGCTTCGATCATTTTCCGTTGATCAGGCCGTCATCTCGTCGACTAGACTTCTAGGTTCGTCCGCTGGAGATCCATGGAATCCGACGCCACCCACAACCCGCCCGAGGAAGGCGGCTGGATCGACACGATCCAGTCTCTGGTCCTCGCCTTCATCCTGGCGATGACCTTTCGCGGGTTCGTGGTCGAAGGCTTCGTGATTCCCACCGGCTCGATGGCGCCCACGCTGCTGGGTGAACACTGGCTCGTCGAATCGGAGCAGACCGGTTTCAGCGCCCCCGTGGGACTCGATGCCGCCCGCGGTCGTCGACCGAGTACCGGTCGTCTCGAGGACCGTGCGTTGGGACGCGGCCAGCCGCTGGACGGCTCCGGACCGCTCAAGCGCCGACTGGGTGATCGCATCCTCGTCGCGAAGTACGCGTGGCCCTTCTTTCAGCCGGATCGCTTCGACGTCGCCGTCTTCAAGAATCCGACCGAACCGGACGGCCCCTCGGGCAACTACATCAAGCGGGTGATCGGCCTGCCCGGCGAGACGATCTGGATCGCCGACGGCGACATCTTCGTCAAGGCGGCCGGTGGCGACACCTTCGAGATCGCACGCAAGCCCCAGCATGTGCAGGATGCCACCTGGCAGGCGGTGTGGACGAGCAACGAGGTGCCGGTCGATCCCAGTCGGCTCCCGCGCCGCTGGGCCGGATCGCCCTGGCGACCGGAGCCGGCGTCGGAGTGGGATCTCTCGGATGATCGTCGGTACGAATGCACGCCTTCGGAGACGTGCGCGACCCTCGGTTGGGACACCGTCCGCTATCCGCTCGACGACTGGTCGGCCTACAACATGCTGTCGCCGATGGGGCAGCGGTACCTCAACTCGGTGCGTGATCTTCGGATCCAGGGCACCGTGATTCCGGAGGCCGACACCTTCGCGACCACGCTGCGCATCGTCGCCGACGGACGGACCTACCGCTTCGAACTCGGAGGGGGAACGGGGACGCTCACGATCTCGGACGGCACCGACGTGCAGACCACCTCCGAACCGGTGCCGCCGTTCGTCGCGGGACGGGCCACGGCTCTCCGTTTCCAGCGGGTCGATCAGTCGATGTCGATCTGGATCGACGACGTCAAGCAGCTCGAACTCCAGTGGGACGACGATCCCCGTCGCCGCCTCGAGCGGGCGGGGGACAAGCCGGGGGCTCCCGTGCTCACCTGGTCCTTCTGCAACACGCCCTGCACGGTCACGAACATGAGCGTGGATCGGGATCTCTTCTATCGGGACTCGCTGCTGATGGCACGTTCGATGAAGAATCCGGTTCCCGCGGGGTTCGAGTCGCTCGTCGAGCCGGGCACGCCCGGCTACGGAAACGCGGCCGGCAAGCTTGCGGTGCTCGATGACGATCAGTACTACGTGCTCGGTGACAACAGTGCCCGGTCACTCGATTCGCGTCTCTGGGGACCGCCGCATCCGTTCGTGGCGGCCCAGCTGGATCCCGCGCCCTTCGTCGTGGACCGCCGTCTCTTCATCGGCAAGGCCTGGCTGGTGTACTACCCGGCCCCGCATTCGCTGCGTGAAGGCGGCATGGGGCTGATCCCCGACTTCGGCCGCATCCGGTTCATCCGCTGACCGGCGTCAGTTTCCGAGTCGTCGCTTCCATTCCCTGAGCTGCGTCGCCGCGTCGGCCCGCCGTTGTTCGATGGTTCCCGGCACGATCCCCGGACTCGGTTCCATGCCGATCTCCACGCCGACCTGCGATGCGTCGACCGCATCACGTCCCTGCTGACGGGCCTCCGCGATGGCCGCAGGGTCGATGAGTCCATGCAGAGCTTCGACGTCGATCGGCAGCGGCCAGCAGTGCGCGGGTGGCGCCTCGGGATCGAGGTTCATCTCGTGGAAGGCGATGGCGAACAGCATGCCGTCCCCGTCGGTCGGGAGGGATTCGATCATCGTGGGCCGTTCGGTCTCGGAGCACCACTGATCGAGCAGACGACGCGAGTCGTCGGCCGACTGGCGGTAGCCGAACGGATCGGAGGCCTTGATGGTGCGCAGGGTCACCAGCAGCCGGCGCCGGGCCGCATCGTCGAGTCGTTCGTCTTCGTCGAGTCCGGCGATCAGCTTCATGGCATCCGTCGTCATCTCGTGCGCTATCAGGGCGTCGGCCAGATGTGGTGAGGTCGAGAGATCCGCGGCCAGCGCGATGGTCGTGTCGAGCCGGCCCACCGCGCCATCGATGTCACCGGCGGCGACGCGGCGTTCCGCATCCTCGAGCAGCCAGCGACCGCCGCGATGGAGGCCCGTCGTCCACACCGGGATCACCGGACGGGGGGTATCTTCATCGATCGGAAACTCGCATCGTTCCATCAAGGTGGCAAGCATCAGTTCGTCCAGCAGAGCGGTGCGGGCTGCGCCATCGAAGTCCTCGACTCGCGCCGCGTCGTCCAGGGCGCGGGCTGCCCGGATGTACTTCCAGGCGGCGTTGGGCCCGGTGCCCTCGACGACTTCGCCTGCGGCGAGCATCTGCAG
>CAJWBW010000138.1:0-5115 GCA_913020415.1 uncultured Phycisphaerae bacterium
ATCATCGCGGTCGAAATGTTCCGGGGCCCGGACCACATTGCGATACGAACGCACATCAGAAGGCTCCGATCGATCGGAGACGAGGTCGACAAGCGTCAAGACCGGCCTTCGTGCTCAAAGCGGAGCGTACTGGCTGGGGAATCGACGAAGCAGATCACGACGCTGCGCTTCGGCAAGGTGCTCCCAGCCCAGCGACTCGAGCAGTTCAAGACGAATCTCGTAGAGCTCACGGTCGTGCGGATGATCGTCGATTCGGTCGTCGATCATCTTCAACGCGGACGCATCACGATTCCGCAGCCGCTCACGCCCCAGGGCCAGACGCCATCCATCCTTGCCCGAAGCGGGATCACCCCATTCATCCAGTTCGGACCATGAGTCCATGAATGCATCACGCTCCGCATCCCCACCGTCGTGCGCCTGCTCCAGTCGAATGGATGCCATCGTCCGCAAGGCCTCGACCAGGTGACTGCGGGCGGCGTCCATCTCGGACACCATCTCCTCGTCGACATCCTCACCGTCGTGCTCGCGACCATGCCAGGCGGCCAGCGCTTCCACGTCGATCGCACCGACGACATCGTCGGCCGCGGCAAGCACTGCTTCCCGCCGAGCATCGTCCTCCAGCGTGTCGTCCTCACCCACCCACTTCATGCGGGCCGCAAGCACGTCCAGATCATCCGGATCATCCTCCAGCCGCATCGCCACGAGGGCATCGAAGTCGTCACGCTCATCCTCGTGATCGAACTTGGACAGGTGCTTCAACTGCACGGCGGCGATCGCCTCCACCAGCTCGTCCGAGGTCCCCGGATCCTCGTCGTCGGCTTCGTCGGCCTTCTTCGGTTTGGGCGTCGGCACGGTGGGCTGCGCAATCACCATCGCGATCGGCCATCCGTCCGGATCGGCACCGGATCCAATCGTATCGCTCTGGCGTGAACCGAATCGGATCGTGCCCATCAGCATCTCACCGGGTTCGCCGGCCTTGGTCTGGGAGGAATACGACGGCGACGCGATGTACAGAGGGGCAGATTCACCGTGACGCAGGACACGGTCGTCGAATCCTCCCCGGCCCTTGAAGGCGTCGTCGGGGTTGGATCGGATGCGAAGCGAGATCGGGGATTCAAGTCTCCGATCAAGGCACAGCGGCAGCTTCGAAAGCCGCTCCAGCTCGGCCGGATCGTCATGCCGCACATGGAAGACGACTTCGTACTTTCCCTTGCCCAGCTTGTAGAACGAGTCGTCCACGGTCGCGAGCACCAACTGCTTGGACTCGTCGTACACCAGAATGAACGTGGACTCGTAGTCACGCGTCTCGGGTAGTCCCTGCTCCCAGATCCGCACCGAAGCACCCTTCTTCAACTCGAACTCGTAGTCGGCCACGAGTTCGTGGATGCGTCGACCTTCGGGCAGCTCGTCACGTCCGGCGGACAGCGGTTCGATCCGACGATCGGTGGACTGGATCCACGAACGAACGAAACGCAGGGACCCGGAGGGATCGATCTGTTCCCGTCCCAGTGGAGCCCGTACATCGACCGTGGTCACCTTTCGATTGCCGTCCAGCACGATGGGATCCGCCTCCGGCACCAGGCCGTGGGCGGTGACCTTGATGTCGACGACCCCCTCCTCGAGACTGGACCAGTACTGGGCGATCGCCAACTCCATGGTGCGGCCGCCGATCGCCGGAATGCTCACCAGCTCCCGATCATCGTCCTCGAACCGGACGTACTTGCGCTGATTGGCGTCGGTGAAGGCACGTCCTTCCTCCAGCTGCGTGGCGTGGACCACCAGCATGCGGCGTTCCTCCTCATCCCGACGCACGAGTTCGACATCGACCCAGGTGGTGCCGTGCGGGAGATCGAGATACCACCGGTAGATCTCCCCGGGCGCAAAGACCACCCGCTCCTCCAGCGTCCAGTCATTGCTCTGGTCAAAATTGACGGTCCGCAGCACGGTCACCGGCAGGGTGGCGATCGGCCCGGCGTCGGGATCCTCCGCCTGATAGACATGAACTTCCGCGAAGTGACTTCCGGGCTCGAGCCCGGTGGGATCGATTCGAACGTCGAATCGCTTTCCGCCGGCAACCAGCATCATGCTCTCCGGGGCCTCGATCCAATCGGCCGTCGACTCGAATCGCAACGGCTGCTCGAACTCCGCCTGACGAATGCGGTCCGACTCCCGTGGGAAGACCGGCGTGACGGTGGCGGAAACGGTGGCGATCCGATCCTGTTCCCATGCCTCGCGTAGATACACACCACGCCCGGCGTGCCGCCCCGAAGTCGCGATCTCGTACCGGACGTCGGCATCCTGCGGATCACCGTGCCGCTGCAGCCAGTCCCAGGCCGCGGGCACGTCGATCAGACCGGCTCCCAGACTGAAGCGGTCCATTCCCGGCACCGGGCGGGCGGTGTTCTTGATGGCCCGACGCATCATGTGAGGCGTCCAGGTCCGCCCCTCCTGCTTCAGACCACTGCACAGCAGGGCGATCGATCCGCATGCATTCGGTGACGACATCGACGTGCCGTTCTTCAACGCATGTCGTCGCAGGGTCCACATCGGCATGGGCGACACGGCACCGCCGGGTGCACTGATGTCCACCCCCAGATCACCGTCCGGAGCTGGGCCGCGACTCGACCACGTGTAGTGGAGGGAATCGTAGGGTTCACGGAAGGAATACTGATCACGCATCATCTCGGGGGTGAGCATGGCCCCCACCCCGATGATCTCCGTGGTCGTGCCACCGGGGGTTCCGACGGTGGATAGGTTCGGGCCGCTGTTGCCGGCACTGGCGACGAAGATCACGCCGTGCTCGTTGACGATGTCCCGATACAACCCGATGATTCGCCCCTGATTCGGAAATCCGGTCGAGCCCCCGTAGGACATGTTGATCAGATCACACCGGTTCCTGAGTACTGCGATGAGCCCCCGAACCTCACCCGTTCCCAGGGAGGTCGAACCGAGGCGGGTGTCTCCGATCTTGACCGAGACGATCTTCGCCCCCGGGGCGATGCCGTCCAGCTCCGGCTGCCCGGGAAAGTGGGCGGCCACGGTGCCTGCGACGTGCGTGCCGTGCGAGCCGGCGTCGGCGACGATCGACAGCAGATCTCCGTCCTCGTAGATGTTGATGGCGTAGTTGAGCAGATCGGTATCGCCGAAGGTGCTCCAGCGATGATCGATCGAGTAGTCCTCGAGGAGATCCTCGTCGTCGAGCATTCCGTCCTCGTCCCGATCGACCACGCCCCGCCAGTGGGTCCCGTCGTGGAAGACGATGCAGTCGTACATGGGGCCGGGGTCGTCGAAGCCCTTGGCAAGCGACTTGAGCTGTTCGAGCCGCGCCTCCAGCTCCTCCCGGTGCCGACGCTCGGCGTCGGTCTCCCGGTCGTGCTCGCGACGGAACGCCTCGAGTTCGGTTGCCGCCTCGGCTTCCAGGGCACGATGCCGGAGATCGAACTCCTTGCGACGCTCCTGCTTCATGCGACCGACCAGATCACCGGGGAAGATCGCCCAGGCCGAGGCGATCCCGACCCGCCACTCCCCACTGGGATTGTCCCACGCATCGGGAAGGTGCAACGTGCGACCGGACAGCCCTTCGATCGTCCCATCCTCCGACGCCTCGCGGACGGTACTGGTATCGACGTCGCCGCTGCCGGTGCCGTCGACCACGTCCACGATCTTGGTCTCGCCGTCGGTCGTCAGCTGGAGGCCGGGCGCTCCGGGATCGACGCCGGTGTCGAAGATCGCCACGACGATGCCACGCCCATCGGCTTCCGGACGGGAGGCGAGAAACTCGGCCGCTCCCGTCTCGATCTTGGGCTGGTACTCACGAAGCATGGGCTCGGTCGTGCTCTCGGAAACGGTCGTGGCCGCCGGGATCGACGCCGGAGCGGGATCGACCTGGGCAACTGGAGCCGGAGCGGTGGACGACGGTGCGGATGCGCAGCCGGCGAGCAGGAAGGCGGTGGAGATGAGTCGGATTCGCATGGTTCCTCCGTGGGTATCGAAGCGGAGAACCCATGGTAGCACTGGGACACGAACCCGTCGGTGCCCGCGGACTCAGAAATCCATCGGCGTCTCGTGCTCGACGTCATCGAGGTCGGAATTCTTCCAGCTCGGCTTTCTCACTGCGTAGACCAGGAACGGCACGGACAGGGCGACGAGGAAGAAGACGATGGTCAGCAGCACGAACAACCCGCGGTCCATCGGCATGTTGGCATCATCGGGCGGTGTGAACAGCACGAAGATGCCGAAGGTCCCGAAGACGGCGCCGGTACCGGCCACGATCCACATGCCGACGTTCCCGCCGGGGATGCGGAACGGGCGATCCACATCCGGGCACTTGTACCGCAGCACGATGGCCGAGATGAACATCAGCACGTACATCACGAGGTAGAGCTGGGCGGACATGACCGTCGCGATGTAGAAGACGCTGTTCATGTCCACGAAGGCATAGAGGAGGCACAGCATGGTGACGATGCCCGCCTGCAGCAGGAGCAGATTCTGGGGCACCTTGGCCTTGTTCACCCGCTGGAACGTCGGGGGGATGACACCGTCGCGGGCGGCGAAGCGCAGCGTCTCGACCGGTCCGATGATCCATACGATCATGTGGCCGATCATTCCCAGCAGCACGCAGAAAGCCAGCAGCGGCATCCATCCCGTCATGCCGTAGAACGTCAGAAACGCATGGAACACCTGCAGCGGCCCGCCGGCGATCGCCTCGTCGCCGCGGGGGACCAGCACCGCCACCGACAACGCGCCCAGCATCGAGACGCCCAGCACCAGAAGCATCGAGATGAACAGCGAAGCGGGAATCGCCCGGTTGGGATGCTTCACGCGACGGAAGTGGACTCCGTTGACCTCGAGGCCCGACAGGAACGAGAACAGGGTCATCGCCACTGCGACCTTGCCCCAACTCGAGAGATCGGGAACCAGTTGCTCGACCTCGAAGGACATCTGGGCGGGCTGCCCGTCCGCCAGCCACCAGACCGCGAAGAGAATCGCCAATACCGTGGGAACGAAGGTTCCGATCCAGAGACAGAGCGAGGTGATCAGGCCACTGAGCTGGATACCGAACAGATTCATCAGCGTCGAGCCCCAGAAGATTCCGATCACCGCGGGGACGGTGTA
>CAJWBW010000139.1:0-5114 GCA_913020415.1 uncultured Phycisphaerae bacterium
CCAGTACGCGGACCCGGGTGGTTCGCTCAACCCTCGCCCGCCGGCAGCCAACGAGGCCACCGGGGTCTTCGCCATCTCCTCGCCGGATCAGCTGCCCGATCGATGGGAGGGCTGGCTGCCCTACGAAGCGATCATCTGGACCGACCTGCAACCGGAACTCCGCCCGAGTCAGGAGTCCGCGCTGGTGGAATGGATGCGACGTGGCGGCCAGTTCGTGATCATCCTTCCCGATGCCGGCAATCCCTGGAACCTCGGCGCCGGCGAACGCAGCGGACGCAACACGCTCGCCAGCCTTCTTCCGGACCAGCCCCGCCGGGACGACGCGGTCCCTCTCCAGAAGGTGCTTCCGGAACTGATCAAGTCCACGGACACCAAGACCAACCAGACCGTGACCCTGCGGGTCTTCGAGGATCTCCGCGCGGGCGAGGGATCCGTCGAAGCGCCCTGGGAGGCGATCCACGCCACCGAAGACGGGCGGGTGTTCTCGATCCGTCGTCCGGTCGGACACGGCTGGCTCACGCTGATCGGGCTCGATCTCACCGGCGATGCCGTCACCGCGATGGACATCCAGTCGGCCGCCACCCGGGACTCGGTGATCTCGGGTGTGCCCGAAGCGGACCGGTTCTGGAACCGGATCCTCGGCCGGCGTGCCGACACGCCTTCGGGCCGCACCCTGGCGGCCATGGAGGAGGCGAGCTTCCTGAACAAGTCGAGCCCCAACGGGCTTCTGCAGCTGGGCGAGTCGGTCGCCACCTCCGAGATCGCCATGAGCGAACGAGCCGGACGCGGACTGCTGCTGGCCTTCGGGCTGTTTCTCACCTATTGGCTGGTCGCCGTACCGGGCGTCTGGCTCCTCCTGCGCCGAGGCGATCGACGCCAGTATGCGTGGCCGGCGTTTCTCGGGTGCGCGATGGTGTTCACCGTCCTGGCCTGGGCATCCGTCGAGACCATGCAGGACCGTGAACTCCGCATCCAGCACCTGACGGTGCTCGATCACAGACCCGGTGAAGCCGAGCAGCGGGCCGTGAGCTGGTTCTCCCTCTACACCCCCGGCTACCGGGATCGGACCCTGGAACTCGAACGCGAGGACGGACTCCCGTCGCCACCCCGGAATCGCCTCGACAGCTTCGGCACCGTCGACGAGCAGGGCCTGCAGTTCGGCGACGCTTCGAACATCACCGTCGATCTCGAGCGTCGTCCCGATCGCGCCGTGGTGCCGGGCCGCGGCACGAGCATGGACATGCGGGCGCACTGGATGGGCGTGATCGACCGGGACACCTGGGGCGGTCTGCTTCGCGAAGATGCCGCCGATCGGGTTGAAGTCGTGTACGACACCGTCGGACGGGAGCTCGGACTCGACGGTGGCGTGATCAGCGATCTTCCCCTTCCCCTCGAGGATGTGCAGGTCACCTGGATCAGAAGCAAGCGGACCACGCCCCGTGCACTGGACCGTCGGGGCGGCGTCGAGCAGGCGTGGACCAGTACGCTTCGCACGGGCATCCCGCTGAACCTCGGACACGCCTGGTCGGTGGGAACCCTGGAACCCGGTGAACGCCTGGACTTCTCGACCCTGAATCCGAACCGGCTCAACGACCTCGCCCTGCATCTGGAGGACACCTACCGACCACCGGAGTGGACGGGCCTGCCGAGAGGACGGTCGACGCCGGACACCCGTGAACGCCGGCGGGCCCTGGAAGCGCTGACCTGGTACCACCATCTGCAGCCTCCCGCCTACCACGGAAGCGAGGGGGAGTTCATCCAGACCGGGGTGACCGAACGCCGCTTCGGACGGGAACTGGATCTTTCGACCTGGGCCGGCCAGCCGGCCGTGATCATCACCGGCTTCATGCCGGACTCGACGATGCCCACCCCGGTGCTGGTCGACGGAGCACCCGTCCAGAGCACCGGCACCACCATGATCCGCTGGATCCTGCCCCTTCCGCAGTACGACCCCACGGCCTTCGACCTGTAAGATCAATGCTCCCATGCCGATCATCGAGACGATCAATCTGACCAAGAAGTACGGCGAGCTCATCGCGCTGGACAATCTCAACCTGTCCATCGACGAGGGCGACTGCTTCGGATTCATCGGCCCCAACGGCGCGGGGAAGACCACCACCATCAAGATCCTCGCCACCCTGCTGAAGCCGAGCTGGGGCGAGGCGAGGGTGGACGGACACGTGATCGGCTACCAGAACCCGATGATCCGTCCGCGCATCGGCTACGTCCCCGACTTCATGGGCGGCTACGACGACATGGTGGTGACGGAATACCTCGACTTCTTCGCCTCCTGCTACGACATCCACGGCGCGCAGCGTCGCAAGATCGTCGGCGACGTGCTCGATCTCACCGAACTGACCCACAAGGCCCGCACGGAAGTCAACAGTCTTTCACGCGGCATGAGCCAGCGGCTGTCGATCGCCCGTGTGCTGCTGCACGATCCGAAGGTGCTGCTGCTGGACGAACCCGCGTCCGGCCTGGACCCCCGGGCCCGCATCGAGATCCGGGAGCTGCTCAAGGAACTGCGACGGATGGGCAAGACCATCATCATCAGCTCCCACATCCTGCACGAGCTCGCCGAACTCTGCAATACGGTCGGCATCATCGAACAGGGCTCGCTGCTGTTCTCGGGAACCACCGAGGAGATCATGGCCCGGTCGAACGTCGGCCAGGTCGTCCATCTCACCGTGGCCGACCGGATCCGGGACGCCATGGACCTGATGGCCAAGGTCCCCGGCGTCACCACCGTCGACCTGCTTCGCGACCGGGACGAGCCGATCATCGAGGTGACGATCGACGGCAACGTGATCACCGATCTGTCCGATCTTCCCAGCCGACTGATCGCCAGCGGATTCCGGATCCGCTCCTTCCAACCCGAGCCCCTGAACCTTGAAACGGCATTCATGCGATTGACCAAGGGTCTGGTGTCCTGACCGGCTAGGATGAAGGCATGGCGGATCGTCCGTCCATCCTGCTGATCGCCAACCGCGCCCGCGAAGACGTGGACGCGGTCCTCCGCGATCTTCGCCCCGACCTGGAGCAATGGTGCGACCGGATCATCGAACTGCCCCCCGGCGACGGCCCGATCGAGGCCGACACCACACGGGACGTCGATCTGGCGGTGGTCGTCGGAGGCGACGGCACCATGATCCAGCAGGCGCGTCGGCTGCTCGGGCACGATCTGCCGATGGTCCCGATCAACCGCGGTCGCCTGGGGTTCCTGGCCTCCTTCGACGCCGACACCCTGCGGGCGGATGCGGAACTGGTCTTCACCGGCGATCCCCCACGACGTCGCCATTGCATGCTGAAGGTGGATCTGCATCGGGCCTCGGGTGACGTGCTGGCCCACTGCGCGATGAACGACTGCGTGCTGACCGCCGGCCCCCCCTTCCGGATGATCCAACTCGGACTGGACATCGGCGGTGCCGGCGGACCGACCCTGTCCGGAGACGGACTGATCGTGGCCACGCCGACCGGCTCCACCGCCTACAACGTCTCCGCAGGAGGCCCCATCGTGTCTCCCAATGTGGATGCCGTGGTGGTGACGCCGCTGGCCGCCCATTCACTGGGCTTCCGACCGTTCGTGATGTCCGGCGATTCCCCGCTGGAGATCGTGATCGAGCGGGCCAACGAAGGCACCACGGTGGTGATCGACGGTCAGGAGTCCTATCCGGTCGCGGCCGGTGATCGCCTGCGGATCATGCGTCACGAACGTTCGGTGGAGTTCGTCACCTGCAGCCGCGAGCCCTACTGGCGGATTCTGATCGACAAGATGCGATGGGCCGCGCCCCCCAACTACCGGCGAAGCGACCCCTCGTGATCCCGGGGGCGGAACCGCCGTCGGGCCGGTACCATGCAACCCCATGATCGATCTGAAGGCACTCCGCGAGAATCCCGACCACTTCATCGACGGCGCCCGGGCCAAGGGAAGCGGCGTGGACATCCCGCGGCTTCTGGAACTGGACACCCAGCGACGGACGCTTCTGAGCGAGCAGGAACAGCTCCGGTCCGAGCAGAAGAAGCTCGGCAAGGAGGTCGGTCCGCAACTCGGCAAGCTCAAGGGGCAGCTCAAGGGCGCCAGCGGTGACGAGCAGGTCGCCTTGCAGGCCCAGCTCGACGAACTGGAAGCCCGTCCCGCCGAACTCAAGCAGCGCATCCAGCAGCTCGACGAATCGATCGAGGCGATCACCCCCGAGTGGCACGAACTGCAGTTGCAGATCCCGCAGCCGCCGGATGCCGACGTGCCGGTGGGCACGGACTCGGACGACAACGTCGAGATCCGCCGCTGGGCGCCCGAGGGATGGGACTGGGACCAGAGCTTCGAGGCCAACCGCGGGTTCGCCGCGAAGACGCATCTGGAACTGGTGGACGAACTCGATCTGGTCGACTTCGAACGCGGGGTGAAGGTGGCCGGCTCGCGCAGCTACGCCCTCACCGGCGACGGCATGCGTCTGCACCAGGCGGTCCTCGCGTTGGGCATGCAGCACATCACCCGCGGGCACGGCTTCCGTGCGACGTCGGTGCCGGTGATCGTGCGCGAGGAGGCCATGACCGGAACCGGGTTCTTCCCCGGCGGCCGTGAGCAGACCTACCGCATCGATTCCGACAGCACCCCCGGCCCCGGCCAGGATCTCTTTCTGACGGGCACCGGCGAGGTCGGACTCATGGGACTGCACGCCGACGAGATCGTCGACGCCGAATCGCTGCCGCTGAAGTACGCGACGGTGTCGACCTGCTTCCGACGCGAAGCGGGCGCGGCGGGCAAGGACACCGCCGGCCTGTACCGAATCCACCAGTTCGACAAGGTCGAGCAGGTCGTGATCTGCCGGGCCGACGAGGCCGAGAGCCGCACCCACCACGCCGCGATGATCGGCATCGTCGAGGAACTGCTGCAGGCCCTCGAACTGCCCTACCGCCTGCTGCAGTGCTGCACGGGTGATCTGGGCCAGAAGAACGCCGACATGATCGACATCGAGTGCTGGATCCCCGGTCGCGGCGACGACGACGCGTCGGGTCGCCCTTCGGGCGAGTTCGGCGAGACCCACTCGGCGTCGCGGCTGTACGACTTCCAGTGCCGCCGCCTGAACCTCCGGTACCGGGGCGAGGACGGCAAG
>CAJWBW010000140.1:0-5091 GCA_913020415.1 uncultured Phycisphaerae bacterium
TGTTCCCTGCGTCCCGGAAAGATGCCTCCCATCCACTGCCTTCGGGGGAACACCACCTTCGATCGCCCCTGAAGAGTCGCTCGATGGGAAAAGCACCCGATTGAAACTTGAATTCGGCGACCCTTGGTGTTTAATTTGATCGTTCACAGGAGAACACCCCCCATGAAGCATCTCGTTCTGACCGCCCTCATGTTGATGATCACCGCACCGGCTGCCGCCCAGCAGCAGTTCACCCGATCAATCAACGTCGATGGACTCAATCGCCAGTATCTGATCTACCTTCCCGCCGGCTTCTCGGCCGACGAGAACATGCCCGTCATGATGTGGCACCACGCGGGTGGCGGAACAGCCCAGGAGGGCGTGTTCGAAGCGGACTTCCGCTCGCTTGCCGATCAGGAGCGATTCATCACGGTGTACGCCCAGGCCTATCCGGACGTACTCGAGTCGTGCACCTGCTGGGGATACGAGGAGCCCGGTGGATATTCCAACGGCAACTACGACATCGATCTTGCCTACACCAGGGCAGTCATCGATGATCTGGTCGCCACCTACAACGCCGATCGTCGGCGCATCTACGCCGGCGGCTACTCGATGGGCGGCAGCTACGTCTGGGACCTCGCCTGCGTCATGAGCGATGAGATCGCCGCGATCGCCCCCGTGGCGGCCAGCTGCTATCCCTGGACGTTCGATGCCTGTGATTCGGCCGCACCGATCGGTGTCTGCCACATTCTCGGTACCAACGACTTCTACGCGCCGTACAACGGTGGGTGGGTCCCCTCCGCTCAGGCGCAGTGGGTGTACTGGGTCGCCAAGAACGGGGCCGAGACATCTCCCGAGACGGTCAGCCTTGGTGGTGGCGTCACTCGATACACCTGGGCTGCCGGGGAGAACTGTGAAGCCGCTTACCAGCATTTCCGTCGCCAGGGTGGTGGACACGACGTTCCCGGCTTTGCGGCCGGCGTGATCTGGGATTTCGTATCCCAGCACGAACTGGACGGCGTGCCCGGCTGCAACGATGCGGACTGCCCCGGAGACGTCACGGGTGACACCGTGGTCGGAGTCGATGATCTACTGGGCGTGATCGCCGGCTGGGGATCGCCCGACGGCGACACCGACGGCAACGGCACCACCAATGTGGACGACCTGCTCATCGTCATCGGCAACTGGAACGCCACCTGTCCCTGAACGTCAGGATCGTTGACAGCGCGGACACGAGAAGGTGCTGCGGCCCTGCTGCGTGAACACCCGGATCACGCCGTCGCATCCGCGCCGGCGACACCGAAGTCCGTCGCGTCCGTACACCCGGAACGAACTCGGATACGCCCCGGCTGCCCCGTCCGGAGCGGCGAAGTCGCGCAGCGTCGAGCCCCCCGCCGCAATGGCCCGCTCGAGGATCGACTTGATCGCCGGTGCGAGTCGACGGCAACGCGGCGTGGGACGTCCGGCCCGGGTGGCCAACGACCCCGCGAGGACGCGGGGTGAAATGCGGGCCCGGTGCAGCGCTTCGCAGGCGTAGATGTTTCCCACGCCCGCCACGAGATGCTGATTCAGCAGCGCCGACTTGATGCTGCAGCGTCGTCCCCGCAGCGATGCCGCCAGCACCGCCGCGTCGAAGTCATCGGCGACCGGCTCCGGACCGAGCCGTCCGATGACGGAATGCGACGGCAAGGCATCCGTCGGCACCAGCTCCATGCTGCCGAAGCGGCGGGGATCGTTGTAGACCAGGGTTCGTCCGTCGGCCAGTACGAACAGCACGTGATCGTGCGGGGCAGGCCGGTCCACCGGACCGTCGTGCACGGTGAAGGTGCCGGTCATCCCCAGATGCACGATCAGGGTCTCGGACCGATTCCCGTGGAGCAGCAGGTACTTGCCGCGTCGGGCGAAGCACGTGATGGCTGTGCCCGCGAGCCGGCGTGCCAGATCCTCCTGGAACGGCCATCGCAGGCCACGGGACCGGATCTGGACCCGACGCAGGATCGCCTCGGGCAGCTGCTGCTCGAGCGAACGACGGACGGTTTCGACTTCGGGAAGTTCCGGCATGGAACCGAGCAGTCTACCGACTGGGAAAACCCCATCGAGTAGACTGGCCGGCGACTCGCACCCAACACCAAGGAGACGTCATGAACGACCAGGACCGCATCGTCGCACTTGAATCGAGGATTCGACGCCAGGGATTCGCCCTGGCCGGAATGGGAATCGGACTCGCCCTTGCGGTGGTCATGGGCATGGCCCGGCAGACCCCCAGGGAGATGGTGCTCGAAGCCCTGACCATCACCAAGGACGGCGTCCCCCGGGTCATGCTGGGCACCAACCCCGAGGACGGTGGCGTCGGCATTGCGTTCATGGATCCCAAGGGCAAGGCGAGGGTCGCCATCGGCACCGACGTGACCGGCGACGGCGGCATGGCCGTCATGGACAAGAACGAGTCGCCGAACATCCTCATTGGGTCCGACAAGGACGGCGCCGGCATCATGCTGATCGGAGCCAGCCTGACCGAACTTCCCGCTCCCCCGACCCCCACGGCTCCCGAACGCGAGTAGTTCGCATCGCGGATCGAACACCCACCATCCCTGCGGCACCGTTGAGGTGCGGGTGCCGGACGGATCATCATTCACATGCTGCGGATCGATCTGTTCCGCACCCACACTACGGAACCGGAACCGATGTTCACCCTACGCACCCTCATTCGCCTGCTTGTCGTATCCGCCTTCGTCCTGTTCCTCGATCGGGGCGAGGCATGGGCCCACTTCCTCTTCGTCCACTGCGTCCGCGGCAATGATCCGCGGGCCGAACTGCACTTCGCCGAGAGCGCCTGGGACTTCAGTGCCAACGACCGCATGGTCAGCCTGATGCAGACCAACCGCACCTGGCTGGGGGACGAGTCGCCCCTGACGTGCACGGCGGCCTCCTTCGGCATGACCGCACCCCTGCCGGATGCCACGCGCGTGGTCTGCTCCGAGTTCACCTACGGACTCATGTCGCGCGGCGAGACCTTCCTGCTGCGGTACCACGCCAAGGGAACGGCCGGAATCGAAGCCGCGGCCACTCCGGCCGGACTCGAGGCGGAGGTGCTGGCCGAACCCGGACCGGACGACACCCTCGCGCTGACGGTGCTCTTCGGTGGTGAACCGGCGGTCAACGCCGAAGTGGTCGTCCCCGCGCAGGGACTGGAGGCCGAAACGGTGACGACGGATGAACAGGGTCGGGTCGTCATTCCGATGCCCGGAACCCCCCTGTTCTCGATCCGTGCCATGGTGCCCGAAACCGCCAGCGGTGAACACGGCGGCAAGCCCTACGAGCTCGTTCGCCACTACACCACCCTGACCGTGCACGCCCGTCCCGACGTCGGCCCGAGCGATGGGCTGGCCTGGTCGGTGCTGCACGACGCCCGGGACCGGTGCGCGGAATTTCCCGCTGCGGGATCGGTCTGGAAGGCCCTCGTGAAGGGATCGCACTCCGGCGAGCAGGTCGAATCTTCCATCGCCTACGGCGACGGACTCGATGTGACCAGACTGGTCGCGCCGCTGCCCGACCCGGCCGCCTCCCCGGCGGCGGTGACCATGCCCCCCGACCGGACCGCCGACATGGGGAGCGTGGTGACGATTCCGGATCGCGGGCTGACGTACACGATCCGCGATCGCCGCATCGAATCGATCGAGGAACGGCACGACGGGCGATCCCGACGGATCGACGTCCTGGAGTGGAACAAGACCAACGACGGTCGACTGCTGCCGGTCCGGGTGCAGATCATCCGGTTCGCAGCCGACGGCGGCATCGAGCAGGTCGCCGTCATCGATCGCGGTCACGACGAGCTCGAAGGTGTGCATGTTCCGGACACGCACACCGGCCGGATCACGACCGGAGCGGCGAGCACCACTCCACTCTCGCTTCGCCTCGGCGACATCAAGGTGGACGGTCCGTCCTGAACGCTCAGTGGTGGAAGCCGCCGGTTCCCTCGGTCGGCTTGTTGTCCGGCCGGTCCTCGAAGTACTCGACCGCCCGCTTGATGTCCTCGAACAGCATGTTGGCGAGATCCATGCTGAGGTTCTCCTTGACGACCACCCGCTGGACCACGAGGTCGCTGCGGTTGGCCGGCATCGGATACGCGGGCACCAGCCAGCCGCGTTCACGCAGCTTGTCGGCGATGTCGTAGAGCGTGAAGCTGGCGGTCTTCTGGTACTCCTCGTTCATCGTCCAGCAGAACACCGGAATGTCGCTGCCGTCGGTGATCAGATCGAACGGCTCCAGTGCGCCGATGCGCGAACTCAGATGCTTGGCCACGTCCTGGCTGGTCTGGTGGATCCGGCGGTAGCCGTCCCGCCCGAGCATCAGGAAGTTGTAGTACTGCCCGAGAATCCGGTTGCCGGGCCGTGAGAAGTTGATCGACAGATCGATCATGTCGCCACCGAGGTAGCTGACGTGGAAGATGAGCTCCTCGGGCAGGTCGTCCTTCTCGCGGAAGACGACCCAGCCGACGCCGGGATACACCAGCCCGTACTTGTGACCCGACGCGTTGATGGAGCGGACCCGGGGCAGTCGGAAGTCCCACACGATGTCGGGCTGGAGGAACGGCGCGACGAATCCGCCACTGGCTCCGTCGACGTGGATCGGGATGTCCAGGCCGGTCTCCTCCTGATGCCGATCCAGAGCCGTGGCCACTTCCTCGACCGGTTCGTACCGACCGTCGAAGGTGGATCCCATCACGACGACCACCCCGATGGTGTTCTCGTCCACGAGCTTCAGCGCCTCCTCGGCGTTGAGGGTGAAGCGATCACCTTCGCAGGGGACCTCGCGGGCTTCCACGTCCCAGTAGCGGCAGAACTTGTGCCAGCACACCTGGACGTTTGCGCCCATGATCAGGTTCGGCTTGGCGGTCGACTTGCCTTCCGCCTCCTGCTTGGCCCGCCACCGCCACTTCATGGCCATGCCGCCCAGCATGCAGGCTTCGCTGGAACCGATGGTCGAGGTGCCTACGGCGTTCTCGTGATCCGGTGCGTTCCAGAGTTCCGCGACCATGCGCAGGCAGCGTCGCTCGATGTCCGCGGTCTGCGGATACTCGTCGCGATCGACCATGTTCTTGTTGAGCGACTC
>CAJWBW010000141.1:0-5059 GCA_913020415.1 uncultured Phycisphaerae bacterium
GTCCGGCCAACACCGGTGCATTCGACAACTTCGGCTATTCGGTCGACATCAGCGGTGATCTGCTGATCGCCGGATCCACGATCCATCCGCTCGCGACCCGGGAGGGTGCGGCCTACATCTTCCGCCGCAACGCAGGCGTCTGGGTCGAGGAAGCCATGCTGCTCGCACCGGACGGCATGTACCAGGACTCCTTCGGATGCGCCGTGGCCATCGACGGCGACACCGCGGTGGTCGGCGCCTTTCTCGCCGACACCGAGGGCGACTCCTCGGGATCCGCCTACGTGTTCTCGTACGACGGGGCCGGCTGGAGCCTGAAGCAGCAGCTGAGTGCGAACGAGGCCACGGTCAAGTTCGGCGCCAGTGTGGACATCGCAGGGGACACCATTCTCGTCGGATCGCCCCGGGACAACATCGACGGCACCAGCGCCGGGGGCGCGTACGTCTTCACGCTCGACGGCGGCGTCTGGAACCAGCAGGCCCGTCTCGTCGGCTCCACCACCGTCGCCTACGACTACTTCGGGTACGCGGTCGAACTGGATGACGACGGTGTGCAGGCCGTGATCGGTGCGATCTTCTCCGACGTGGCCGCCCCCAACGCGGGCGCGGCCTACGTGTTCGAAGCGAACAACGCGGGCTGGTCCGAAGTGGAGCAGCTGGTCCCGTCGGGAGCCGAAGCCTGGCAGAAGTTCGGAGCCTCGGTCTCCATCGACGGAAACCGGGCCGCGATCGGAGCCTACGGATACCCCGACAGTCCGGGACACGGCTACCTCTACGAATCCACGGCCGGCGGCTGGGTCGAGATGATCAAGCTCGAATCCAGCAACGCCATCGACGGCGCGCGGGTCGGCTACGCCGCGGCCATCTCCGGCAACCGTGCCGTACTCGGCGCGCCGTGGCAAGGTCCCCCGAACAAGTCCGGCTCCGCCTACCTGTTCGATCTGGTCCGTTCGATGCCCCCGGGCGACTCCAACCGCGACGGTGAGGTGAATGTCCTGGACATCCTCGACGTGCTGGCGTCGTGGGGCGACTGCCCGACGCGACCAAGCCCCTGCAATGCCGACATCAATCGCAGCGGACGAACCGAAGTCACCGACCTGCTGGCCGTTCTGGCCGAGATGAAATGATCCCCGAAGTCGGGCCGCGGCCCGTGATCCCCTGCGAAGACGGGATCCGACCAGACGCTCCCACGCCGAATCGACACGGCGTCACCGAGAAGAAGAGGACACGACCATGAAGCACACGACCACCATCGCCGCCCTGTTCACCGCCGCCATGATCGGCGGAACCGCCACGGCGGGCATCACCTACACCTACTTCGGCTCGTACAACGGACACGACTACTACACCACCGAACTCTCGCTCGAGTACTACGACGCCCGCGAGGCGGCCGAGCAACTCGGCATCCAGCTGGGGTACGAGTCGTATCTCGCCTCCATCACCGACCAGGCCGAATCGGACTGGGTCCAGACGATCTCCATGGACACCATGTGGATCGGACTCAACGACCTCGACATGGACGGCGAATGGACCTGGGACAGCGGCGAGGCCTTCGACTGGTCCGACTGGGCCCCGGGCGAACCGAACGAGAATGCCGGAGACGAGAACGTCGTGGTGATGAACTGGGTCAACGACGACATCGCCGGCTGGAACGACTGGAAGGATCTCAATCGCTTCGCCCCCGCCCTGATCGAGGTGGTGGTGCCGGCTCCGGCCGCGCTCACCCTGCTTTCGCTGGCTGGACTGGCCGGACGACGACGGCGACGAGCATGATCTGGACCCTTCTGGCAAGCACGGGCATGCTGGCCGTCGGTGCACTGGTATGGAAGGCGCTGTCCAGGCAGGGCTTCGCCAGCCCCCCCACCGACGACGAACCACCGAACTCCTAGTCGCCCAAGGACTGGAAGTCGTGCCCACTTGGCGACTGGAAGACCCGCAGGCCGAACTGGGGGGCGGCGGCCAGCAGATGGTCGAAGATGTCCGCCTGGATCTCCTCGTACTGGACCCATCGGTTGTCCGTCGTGAAGACATAGAGTTCGATCGGCAGTCCCCGGTCGGTGGGCTGCAGCTGACGAATCAGGAAGGTGAACCCCTCCTGATGGATCTGGGGATGACTTCGAAGGTAGTGATTGATGTACGCGCGGAAGATGCCCACGTTGGTCTGGGCCCGACCGCTGACATCGAGATCGGCCTCGATGCCGTGTTCGGAGTTCCAGTCGTTGATCTCACGGCAACGTTCGTCGACGTAGGACCCGACCAGCCGGAAGCCGCGGCAGCGCTCGATCAGCTGCGGATCGGCAAACCGGATCGTGCTCATGTCGATCATGATCGATCGCTTGATGCGGCGGCCGCCGCTTCGGGACATGCCCTGCCAGTTGATGAACGACTCCGAGATCATCTTGTAGGCCGGAACCAGCGTGATGGTTCGATCCCAGTTCTGGATGCGGACCGTGGTCAGAGTGACCTCCTGCACCTCCCCGTCGGCCTTCTGTGAATCCATCTGGACCCAGTCCCCCACCTGGATCATCCGATTGGCGTTGAGCTGGATGCCGGCGACCAGTCCCAGGATGGTGTCCCGGAAGATCAGGAGAATGACCGCCATCGCGGCACCGATGCCCGAGAGGAGGTAGACCGGCGACCGCGAGAACAGGACGCTCACCAGCAGCAGACCTCCCAGCAGCACCACCACCAGCTTTCCCGCCTGGGTCACACCCCGGATCGAGAACTTCGACTCCATGCCCTTGGACTCGTAGACGTCCTCGACCACGTCGATGAGTCCGATGAGGATCATCACTCCGATCCAGATGATGTAGATGTCGATCAGTGGCTGGGTCCAGGTTTCGACGTACAGATACTGCAGCAGCGGCAGACCGTAGGACAGGATCAGAAGCGGGACCAGATGCGAAAGCCTGGTGATGACCTTGTACTTCAGAAGCAGATTGATCGGATGATTCTGCTGATCCCGGAACGGCCGCTGGACCACGTGTCGGATCACCCACTTCGTGATGCAGTTGCTGACGTAGCAGGCGAGCCCCAGACCCACGATGCAGATCGCCGTCGCAACCCATCCGGCGGCGGTCGCGCCGAGGCCCCAGGACTCGATCGAGGCCGCGAGCGATTCGAACCAACCCGCCACCGTCACGTCCAGAGCCTCCGACCGGTACCACGGAGCCGAATCGGCGACGGCCGGAATGCTGTTGGTGTCCTGCATCATTGGAATGCCTCCTGCGGATCAGTAGACCTCGACCAGACAACGCGGACCGGGACGAACGCCCCGCTTGATGTCTGCATCCTGCCACTGCTCGTGATCGTCGAGTGCCAGCGGTTCGCGAATGTCCATGTAGCCACGGGACAGTCCGTGGCGTGCCAGCGTGCGGTACACGCCGAACTGCATCCCCATGACCCCGCACATGTAGATGAGGGTGCGGTCGCCCTCGAGCAGACTGCGGAATCCGCTGGAGTCGAACGTCCGTTCGAGGTAGTGGTCGACGTATTCACCGCGCACGTCGCTGCGGCTGATGACGCGGTGGTAGTGGAAGTTGGAGTGCGTCTGCTCGAGTTCGGCGAAGAACGGGTCGTAGATCAGCTCCGTCGTGTAGGGAGCACCGGCGATCAGATGGATCCGGCGGTCGACGGGACCGTCGGCACGTTCCAGCAGCTCCCGGACCATCCCGTAGAAGGGCGCAATGCCGGTACCGGTCGCGATGAAGAGATAGTCGTGCTCGGACGGATCCTCGGGCAGCAGGAAATGCCGGCCCGCGGGACCGGTCACCAGCACCTCGTCGCCCGGCTTGCGATCGCAGAGGTAGTTGCTGCAGATTCCCAGAAAGAGCGAGTGCTCCTCCTGGTCCTCGTCCCTCGTCCCCGGTTCGTATTCATCGATCAGCCGCTTCACGGTCGTCGAGAGCACGGCGCCCCCACCGTCCTCCCCCCAGCTGGGACAGGCCAGGGAGTAGAGGCGAACCGTGTGACGCCTTCCCCGCTCATCCTCACCGGGAGCCAGGACGCCGAAGGCCTGCCCCGCACGAAAGGCACCGGCCAATGGAGTGCCGGAGACGTCGATGCTGATGTGCCGTACGAACGCGGCCGATCGACCGCTCAGACAGGGCTCGCTGGAGACCACCCGGCCGACGACCGGAGCCTTGGGCTGCACCACATGCATCTGAACGTCGCCGAGTATTGGAGCATTCGCGTCCGTCACGGCGATCAGTATAGAGGGGAGTCGATCATCGGCCTCCCCGAGGGGGCAGCCGGATCCCCCCCGCTCGACCGATGGGGCTTCTCTTTGTAGGATCTGGTAGTCGCGGGAGCATTGGACGCTCCCGCAGTGCAGGATGCCGACCGGACATGGATGAATTTCGAATTCAGGGTGGAACCCGACTGACCGGCCGACTGGTCGTCGATGGCTCCAAGAACGCCGCTCTTCCCCTCATGGCCGCTTCGCTGCTGACCAGCGATCCGGTCGTGCTCAACGGCATCCCCCCGCTCGCCGATGTCCGAAGCATGGATCGCCTCCTGGGTGAACTCGGGCTTCGGGTGACCCGAAGCGGGCGAACCATCCAACTGCACGCCCAGGACGAACAGCGGTTCCACGCCCGCTACGACATCGTCAAGACGATGCGAGCCAGCATCTGCACGCTGGGTCCCATGCTCGCCCGCCGCGGGAGGGTTCGCATCTCGATGCCCGGTGGATGTGCCATCGGCGACCGACCCGTCGATCTGCATCTTCGGGGCATGGAGGCGTTGGGAGCGAAGATCACCTTCGACGGCGGCGACATCATCGCCGAGGCGGATCGGCTCCGGGGGAACACGATCTTTCTGGGAGGCCCCTTCGGATCGACCGTACTGGGCACGGCCAACGTCATGTCGGCCGCCACGCTCGCCGAGGGGACGACCATCATCGAATCCGCCGCCTGTGAACCGGAGATCGCCGACCTGGCACGCATGCTCAACGGCATGGGAGCCAAGATCTCCGGTGCCGGTACACCGCGGATCATGATCGAAGGCGTCGAAGGGCTGCACGGCACCGAACACAACGTGCTTCCCGATCGCATCGTGGCCG
>CAJWBW010000142.1:0-5047 GCA_913020415.1 uncultured Phycisphaerae bacterium
GCGGAGTCTGCGCTGGATCCATCTCCAGGCGGGGTCGGAGGACGAGTTTGGGCTCCACCTGGGCCATCGGCAGCTCTCGGCCAAGCTCGACGGGCTGGGCATCGACCACGTCCACCAGGGCTGTCATGACAAATCCGCAGCCCTCGAAGCGGTCTGCCTCGCGACCGGCATCGAGCCCCGGCACGCCGCGGCAATGGGAGACGACCTTCCCGACCTGCCGGTGCTCCATGCGGTGGGTCTCCCCATCGCCGTGGCCGACGCCGCCGTGGAGGTGCGACACGCCGCCGCCACGGTGACCTCCGCTCCCGGCGGGCACGGCGCAGTCCGTGAAGCCGTTGAGCACATTCTCCAGGCCCAGGGACGCTGGGACGACCTGCTCCTCAGATGGCAGACCGCCCCACAGGAAGGCTGACCCGATGGAAGACCACGACAAACTGCGACGGATGCTCCTCGACGAAACCAACCAGAAGACGTCATCCGGCTGGACTCCCTGGAAAATGACCGCCGTCGGAATGGCGGGCGCCCTGGGTCTGCTCGTCATCGCGCTGGTACTCGATTCCACCCGAAGCCGCACCATCGTTGCTCCGGAGGAGGCCACCGAGGTCGTCGATCTGCTGGGCCCCAGTCGACTGGACCAGGACGAGACGGCGACCGGGGGCATCATGGACCCCAACATCGGTCTGGATCTTCCCGCCGGCGGCTGGGTCCAGATCGCCGACAGCAGCGGCAATCTCTCGCAGCAGTATCGCTGCGAGCACCTCGATCCCGATCCGCCCGAGTACCCGGCCCACTGGATCGACATGATCCGCCCCCAGGTCGAACTCTACCTGAGCAATGATCGCCTCCTGACCATCACCGGTGACCGCGCGGTGGCCTACGCACCGAGCCGTGCACTGGAAACGGGTCGCATCAACGGGGACGTGCGCATCAAGTTGTACGAGCCGGTCGACGGCCGGATCGCGGACCCGACCCTCCATGCCCCTTCGCTCGAGATGAGAACCACCCGCGCCGAGTTCGACAACTTCCTCGGCAAGATCGTCTGTGACGACCGGATCGATCTGGTCACCGAAACCGAAACCATGGTGGGACACGATCTGGAGGTCCTGTTGAACAGCCGGGCGGACCGGATCGAGTACCTCTCGATGCAGCGACTCGACTACCTCCTGATTCAACCCGAAGACGAAGCGGTTGCCCTCCGCCCCGATCCGACCTGGCCCCCACGACGCCACCGACCCGATGCCCCGGCACCCCGCAGGATCCTGCCCGCGTCGATCGACGTCCAATCCCCGCCCGACACGTCCGATGCGATCTTCTACACGCTCACCCTCAACGAGAACATTCGAATCCTGCAGGGAGGCATCCGTGACGGAAAGGTGGTCACCGGAGACGATCTGCACGTCACCTTCTCGCTGGAATCCGACGCCTTCGAGGGGCAGGCCCGGCAGATCCACGACGAACCCATTCCCATGGCCCGGGCCATGCCCTGGCCGGTGCGGTTGACCTGGATGACATTGGCATCGACCGGCAACGCCCCAGTTCCGGGCCCCGACGACATCCTCCTCACCTGCGACGGACCCGTGACGATGGTGCCGGTCGAAGACCTGCAGGATCGACTCGCTTCCCCCGACGAGACGCGGGCCGAACTCGTGGGCTCTCCGGTCTTCATTCTCGACTCGGCGGAACTGACCGAGATCACCTGCGGCCGGGTGCTCTACCACGCCCTGGACGATCGCTTTGACCTGCATGCCGACCAGCAGCAGGACGTGATCATCAAGGACAACCGCCTGCGTGCCCGTGGATCCCACATGTGGATCAGTCGGCAGCACGGCGAAGGCGGATTCACCGATGCCGGAATCGTGAGCATGCTCGCGAAGGCCCAGGATTCCCCCGAGACCGAACCATCGATCGCCCCCGCGGATCCCACGGCCGCCAACCAACCGATCTCCGTGGCGCAAGCTCAGCCGGCCGCCCCCGGATCCGAGCTGGACATCACGTGGACCGGCGGCGTGGACCTCGCCTTCGAACCGTCGGGCAGCAGCGACCAGCCGGTCCTGCAGCAGATCGTCTTCAACGGCGACGTCGACGTGCAGTCCGTCGATGGCGTGATCTCCTGCCAGCAACTGAAGATGCGTTTCGAGAAGAACGACGTCGGCAAGGCCGTGCCCGCGAGAATGACCGCCGTCCAGAAGGTCATGGCCAGGAACGACGACCAGACCATCTGGGCCGACGATCTGGACGTCACCTTCGCCCAGGCTCCGGAATCGGAATCCGCCGAGGCGGCGGATGACGTGGACGCGGAATCGCTCATCGGCTCCGACACCAGAGTCCAGGACGTGTTTGCCAATGGGGATGTCCAGGTGCTGCTCGCCGATGGAGCACGAGCGTTCGCCGACCGGCTGGTGGCGGATGCCGCCCAGGAGACCGTCGAACTCACGGGCGAGGATGTCGTCATCGCCCGTGACGACATGCTCATCGACCACGGACGATCGGTCACGCTTCGCCGCAAGGAAGGAACCGCGTACTGGGAAGGCCCGGGACAGGCCCGGCTCCTGACCAGCCCGCTCGACCTCCAGTCCGAAAGCCGGATCGAGCGACCGAAGATTGCACCCCGGCGACGTGGCGATCCTCCCAGCGTGACCATGCGTGCACGCTGGAACGAGTCGATGAACTACGACAGCAACTTCAACGAGGGGGCGGGCGAGATCAAGCTGACCGGCGACGTCTCGGTCATCGCCGAACCGAAACCCGGTGAGCGAAATCAGCTCGACGGTCGTACGCTCATCCTGCAGTTCACCAACGTGCCATCCGAACCGGGTACCGGTTCCACACGGCCGGACGCGGGGACACCGTTCGATTCGCAGGAATCGGGCCGCGTGCTCGAACAACTCATCGCCCGAGGCGACGCCCGACTCGAGCAGCGTGCGTGGGACACCCCGGAACGCACCGGTGAGCCGCGAATCTTCTACGTTGCCGCCAAGCACCTGACCTGGAACGATCTCAGCGAGCAGGCCGAAGTCGTGGGAGACGGGGAACTCGTCATCCGCGATCCCGACGGCGATGGTGATGAGGACGACCGGAAAGACCGGGGGCTCTTCAAGGGCCCCGGTACGTCGCGCTTCGTCTGGACCCGACGTCTCGACATGACCCGAGATGCGGACGGCGGATTCGATCTGTCCATGGAGGGCGCCGTGGAGGGGATCTACCGGGGATCGACCAAGCAGGACATCGCCTCGATCACCGCCGAACGCATCGAAGCACGCACCCGGCCGACGGGCGAACCCCGGACCCAACCGCAGCCGAACCCGAACGATGGCGTCCTTGATCTCGGCGGCGACATGGACATCGACCGATTGATGGCCCGTGGCCAGGTGTATATCGCCACCCCCCGACGCCGCGTCGACTGCGATCTCTTCGACTACGACGTCGGAACCGGTCTGGCCAAGGTCGGCGCCGCCGACGGCCGAACCGTGTCGATCCTCACCGAAGGATCTCCCACCCCGGTGCGAGCCGGAAGCGTCCTCTGGAACATGGACCCGGCGATCGACACCATCACCATCACCGAAGCACGGGGTGGGGCGATAAATCCCTAACCGTTCCCCGGTCGATCACCTACAATGAACTCGTGCCGACCAGCATCGATCATCCCGCCCTTCCCAAGGTCCGCATGGCATTCCCCGATGCCAAGCTGCAGGCCACCGATTTTCGTGGGCAGGCATCGCTGATCGTCCAGCCCGAAGACGCCCACGATGTGCTCCGCTTCCTCAAGGAGCATCCCGAATGCGACTACGCCCTGCTCAGCGACGTGACCGCCGTCGACTACCTCGACTATCCGGTCCGGATGCCGGGACGCTTCGCCGTGGTGTGGATCCTTCGAAGCTTCTCGACGAACACCATGCTGGTCGTCAAGTCCTACCTCGACCCCGAGGGCGACACCTCGGGCAACGACCTCGATCCGGGACTTCGCATCGCATCCGTATGCGATCTGTGGCCGGGTGCCGAATGGCGCGAGCGCGAAGCATTCGACATGTTCGGGATCGAGTTCGTCGGGCACCCGGACCTGCGTCGAATCCTCACCTGGGGCGACTACCCCGCCTTTCCGCTTCGCAAGGACTACCCGCTGCGCGGACGCGGGGAACGTGAGAACCACGAAGTCGTGGATCGCGATTCCACCTGATCCGCTTCAGACTCCCCGGGTCGAGGGATGCCAGATCGCCTTGTGCATCTGCGGCTGGAGCAGCACGTGGAGTCCATCCTCCAGGATCCATTCCGCAACCGTCCGCATCGGCAACGCGACGCACCCCTGAATCTCGGACCCCGGCGCCTGCTCGTTGACCGGAGACACGAGAATCGTATCCACCCGCTTCACCAGTTCGTACCGATCGACGATCTCGCGCATCCACTCGTAGTCGGCCCGATCCGTGATCACGAACTTGACCTCGTCGCTGCGACGCAGTTCTGGGATGTTCTCCCAGCAGTTGCGTTCGGATTCACCGCTCCCGGGCGTCTTGAGATCGACGATCCTGATCACTCGTTCGTCGCAGGTGTCGATCGGACAGGATCCGGAGGTCTCGAGCAGAACCGTCCAACCCAGGTCACACAGCCGGCGCATGAGCTCATGAACCGGCTTCTGCAACAGCGGCTCCCCTCCCGTCAGTTCGACGAGACGACAGGGCCACTGCGAGATCCGATCGATGATCTCGTCGATCTCCATGCCTTCCCCCTCCTTGAAGGCATACTCGGTGTCGCAGTACCGGCACCGGAGATGGCATCCGCGGAGTCGAACGAAGACGCATGGTCGCCCCAGCCGGGAGGATTCCCCCTGGATCGAGAAGAACAGCTCGTTGATCAATAGCCGTGCCATGGTCCTGCAGCCTAACAGGACCCGGGACCCAGATCACGGCCATCCCCCCTTTCCTCCGGGACCAATCACAGGTATCCTGCCCGATCACGCATTCAGAGCGCGAGTGGCGGAATTGGCAGACGCGCCAGCTTGAGGTGCTGGTGGGAGTAAAATCCCGTGGAGGTTCGAGTCCTCTCTCGCGCATTG
>CAJWBW010000143.1:0-5035 GCA_913020415.1 uncultured Phycisphaerae bacterium
TGCGGGTCGCCACCATTCGCAAGGCCGAGCATCATCCCGATGCGGACCGCCTGCTGCGTCTGCAGCTCGATGACGGAACGGAGGAGGGGCGTCAGGTCTGCGCCGGCATCCGGAAGTGGGTCGAGGACCCCTCCACGCTGGAAGGGTCCCAGGTCGTCATCGTCGCCAACCTCGAACCCCGCGTGATCCGGGGAGAGCGAAGCGAGGGAATGGTGCTGGCGGCGACCGCCGCCGACGGAGACGGCAACACCACGGATCTCGCCGTGGTGCGCATCGACCATGCCCTGCCCGCGGGATCTCGCGTGAGTTGAGTCGGTGTCGACGGGGGATCAGTCGGACGCAGTGTCGTCGTTCTCGGTCTCGTCGGATTCCTGACCGGACGCGGGAATGTAGTTGTTCCGCTCCATCAGCGATTCCAGAGTGAACGAGTCGACCATCGGATTCGTGCCGTCGAGTTCGTCCATCTGGATGAGCGATCCAAGCAGTCCGCTGGATGCCATCTGGTTGAACTCGTCCAGCGTGATCGGCGTCCGCTTGTTCAACTGCACCACCACCAGAGCCAGATTGTCCTCGGAGGGGTACACCTCCACCCGCTCTGTGACGTCGAGGTCCGCAAGCGATCCGTCCTGCCGGAGTCGTGCGACTTCGTCCAGAACGGCCGAGACCACGGCCTCGTCCTCGCCGAGTCCGGGAATCACCGGAGGGGACTTGGGCATCGAGTTCTGATTCTGGAGGAAGAACTGGACGAAGCGGGGGTCGTACTGCCGAAGGGAGGCGGCCTGCACGCGGACGTCCCTTGCATCGGCCAGTCCGCTCAGTCCGTCGTTGTGGGCCTGCATCCGGACCGCGTCGATCTCCGACGTGAGTTCCCGGTAGTGGGCCAGGCGATTGAGGTCCCGGACGAGGTCCTCGCGTGCCTCATCCACCGAGGCGGGAGGGCGGGCAGGGTCGGTTTCCACGATCCGGAAGGCGTAGAGATCGCCCTGCCGGTCTTCCAGTACCGGTCCGGCCACGTCCAGCTGCACCGGATAGAGCCCGGTGCCGCCGAATTCCTTGGCCTGCTTCACGAGGTCGACCAGTCCGATGGGACGCTGCCCGTACTTGTCGGTGTTGGCCAGTCCAACGCCTTCGAGTGAACGCAGGGTGTTCAGTTCGGAGAGTGCTTCGCTGCGGGAGAGGGTTGGAGCTTCCAGCTTGAAGTCCTCCTGCAGGGACGCGGCCAGTGCGTCGAAGGACAGGCGTCGGCTGTTCCAGTCTTCGGGAAGCACGACGAAGCCGTTGGACTCGGTGAATCCGCGGCGGGGGTTTCGGAGTCGATCCGCGATCACCCGCTTCAATTCCCTGGTTCGCTGCTCGGTGAGCTCCTGGAGCAGGCGGGTCCGCACGGCCTGCGGGATCTCGGCACCGGATTCGACCGCCGGGATGTCGGCGTCGGCTTCATTGCGACGCCAGTACTTCCGGAGTGCGATGTCGTTCATGGCATCGCTGTTCTCGATCGAACTGCGGATCGTGTCCTGCGGAACGCGCATCCACTCGATGGTGGCGCGATCCGGGAGCCGGTACCCGAAGCCGTGATCGCCTTCGCCGGGTTCGGTGTCGCCCCAGGCGTCGAGGTGGGCCTGGAGTTCCGCTTCGGTGGGATCGATCGCGACCGCCGGGGTCTCCGCCTTCAGCGAGACGATCTGGACGTCGGCCGAATCGAACAGTCGACGGCCTTCGAGCCGCAATCGGCGATCGGACATCGGGCTGCTGGCGGCGAGGTGGGTCAGGTAGTTGGCGATGCCGGCCCAGTTGGCGTAGGTCTGCTGGACCACCATGGGGGGGATGCCGGTGTTGCGACTGATGTCGACGGCGGTGTCGACGGGAATCGGACTGGTCGCGGTGCCGCCGATCATGCCGGCCGTTTCGGCCTCGTGGACGAGCAGGTACCAGAGCTCCCAGTTGTCGACGAGGCCGATGAAGGGAAGCTGGAGCCCGAGTCGATCCACGAGCTGGGCCTGGTTCTGGATGTTCGTGAGCTCCGATCGGGTGATCGATTCGCCGTCGATGGTGCCCACGACGGCTCGCTGGGCTCCCATGCCCGAAAGCAGGGAGGGGATCTCGGGCATCAGGAAGATGACCATGAGGCCGCTCCCGAAGATCGCGAGCAGCCACTTGTTGTACTTGCGGAGGAACTTGTTCATGGATGTGTCGTTCCGGCGTGCGCCGGTGCCGTGATCAGCGGTAGAACTCGACGATCAGGTTGGTGTTGACGTCGAAGGGGATCTGGTCCGGAACCGGCGTGGCGATGATCCGTGCGGAGAGTTCGGACGGGTTCAGTTCGAGCCAGTTGGGGACGATGTGACCGGCCAGTGATTCCATGTTCTCGCGGACGACCTTGTGGATGCCTTCCTTGAGGGTGATCACGTCGCCGGGCTTGAGCGGAATGCTCGGCTTGTCGGCCTTGCGGCCGTTCACGAGGACATGCCCGTGGGTCACCATCTGTCGAGCGGCCCAGATCGTTCGGACGAAGCCGCTGCGGCGGATGGCGTTGTCGAGTCGCGACTCGAGGAGCTGAAGCAGCAGTTCACCCGTGTTGCCCTTGCGGCGGTTGGCCTCGTCGACGTAGCGGCGGAACTGCTTCTCCATGATGTTGTAGTGGTACCGGACCTTCTGCTTCTCGATGAGGCGGATGCCGTAGTCCTTCGGACGCCGTCCACGGTACCCGTGCATGCCCGGAGCATTGAGCTGACGACGGGCGGTGTGCTTGGGGATGTCGGCGATGGGGACACCGACTCGACGGGACAGTTTCACCTTGGGACCGAGATAGCGAGCCACGGAAATACTCCTGCAAAATCACGACCCCCCGTCCTCCTCGGGACGGGATGGGCCAAGCGAGGTATTGAATCGTTTTTTGGCCTCCGAGTCAAGGCCAACCCGTGCCCGGGCCCCTCAATAGGCCCGGCGATCTTCACCTTCCCGCCAGTTCAGATACGCCCGATTGAGGACCTTGTAGCCCCCGGGAGTGGGGTATCGACCGGTGAAGTACCAATCTCCGGAATGGGCCGGCATGGCGTCCTGAAGGCCCTTGATGTCCTGATAGACCACATTCAGTTCCCCGTCCCACGGGACATCCTTCGGACGGACGAGTTCGGCCACCTTCTGCCCGATCTGGGCCAGGGTGAAGGGTTCGTAGATTCTGCCCACGTGATTGACCATTTCCTCGGGGGACAGTTCCTGCTGGGCCCGGCAGTCGTGCTCCACGGCCTCCAGAAGGTCGGACTGACCGTGCTCCTCGAGGAGGGCGACCGCAGCCTGGAAGGCGATGAACCGATGAAGCTGACTCATGTCGATGCCGTAGCAGTCCGGGTACATGATGGGGGGCGCGGACGAGGCGACGATGATCCGACGCGGATTCAGCCGGCTGAGGATCGTGATGATCGATTCCCGCAGGGTGGTTCCCCTGACGATCGAGTCGTCGAGGACCACGAGGGTGTCCTCGGGTTTGACCACGTGCCGGGTGATGTCGTAGATGTGCATCACCAGATCGCGTCGGGCCGCATCATGGGTGATGAACGTTCGCAGTCGCTGGTCCTTGTGGGCCACCTTCTCGGCGCGGACCCTGAAGTTCATCGTTCGCCGGAACTCCTCGAGGTCCGCCGTGCCCGCCTCCACGGTGCTCCAGAACTGATCGCCCCGATGCGACTTGACCTGTCGTTCCACTTCCTCGACGAGTCCGAAGAATGCCGACTCCGCGGTGTTCGGCACGTAGCTGATGACGGCGTGCTCGACGTCGTGGTCGATGGATTCGAGGATCGGCCGGGCGAGGTTGCGGCCCAGCTGCTTGCGCTCCTCGTAGATGTCCGGATCGTTTCCGCGGCTGAAGTAGATCCGCTCGAAGGTGCACTGGCGGAGTTCGGCCGGTTCGGTGAAGGGCACATGGTCGACGCGCCCGTCCCGCTTCATGACCAGGACGTGCCCCGGTTCGATGGTGCGGATGTCGTCGACCTCCGCGGCGAAGGTGCTCATCAGCGGGGGCCGCTCCGACGCCACCGCGATCACGTCGTCGTCCTCGTACCAGAACAGCGGCCGGATGCCGGCCGGATCGCGACAGACGAAGGCGTCCCCGTTGCCCAGCAGCCCGGCGAAGGCGTAGCCCCCGTCCCACTGTTCGGAGGCCCGGCGGAGCACCCGCACGATGTCCAGGTCCCGCGAGATCGCATCGGCGAGTTCGCGTCCCTCCATCCGCAGGAAGGATTCCGGACCCATCGTCGATCGAAGATGCCGGTGTTCGAGATCGAGGAAGTATCCCACCCGCTCGAGGATGACCTGCGTGTCCGAATCGCCCACCGGATTGAGTCCGTACTCCAGCAGCTGCTGGAACAGGGCCTCCGAGTTGGTCATGTTGAAGTTGCCCGCCAGCGCCAGGTTGCGACTGGACGTGTTGTCCTTGCGGACCAGCGGATGGCAGTTCTGGATCGAGTTCTTCGAGTGGGTTCCGTACCGGAGATGCCCGATGTAGACGTCGCCGAGGAGGCCGCATCGCCGCTTGAGTTCCGTGGCATTCATCGTCCGCTTCGATCGGTACACCGGTGCGAGTTCACGGGTGACCGCATCGAAGATGCGCTCGATTGCATTGTGCTTCGTGGAACGGAGTCGACGCAGGTACGGGACGCCCGGCGGCATGTCGAACTTGACGGTTGCGATTCCTGCGCCGTCCTGTCCCCGGTTGTGCTGCTTCTCCATGAGCAGGTGCAGCCGACGGACCGCCCATGCCGCATCGCCATGAAGTTCCTGGAGTTCGTCCAGGGACCTCTTGGGGCGGACCAGGGCAAGGCCGCATTCGTGGCCGATGAAGTCGCTCATGAGGCTGGACAGGGTACCCGTCCACGGCCGTTTGAGGAACCCGGGCGGGTCAGATGGACGGGGCGATCTCGGTGGTGATCGAGCAGCCCGCCCGTTTCCAGGCCGTCATGCCTCCGAGCTGATCGATCACCTCCTCGGTCCCGGCCCGTTCGAGCAGGGCGGCCGCGATGGCGGACCGATAGCCGCCGTT
>CAJWBW010000144.1:0-5026 GCA_913020415.1 uncultured Phycisphaerae bacterium
TCGACGGGGTCCCCATGGATGAACTGATCGACACCATGCGGCCGGTGATCACCGATGGCAGTCCGCAGTTGATCCGGGCCCGCGCGCTGCGCGAACTCCGGACGCTGGACCTCGTTCCGAACATGCGCCGCACGACCCGGAACTACAACACGATCACCTGCACGATGGGCGACAGCCCGGAGGATCCGGATCCCGTCGAACTCAAGTTCTCCTTCACCGACGACCGACCGATCTACGGGGACTGGCCCCGCCGTTCCTCCGGCCTGCTGGAGGGGAACCTCGGCTACCTGCGCATCGAAGCCATGGACGACGAACTCGTGCCCGGGATCAGGCAGGCGATGGACGAGTTCCGCAACACCGACGGATTGATCGTCGACGTCCGGGGCAACGGCGGCGGGACCCGACTGCCGCTGATCACGCTGGCCGGATACCTCCTCGGCCCCGACGAGTCGCCCTGGGTGGCCAATGTCGCCCGCTACCGACTGAGCGATCGGTTCGGAGAGGGACATCTGGAGGCCCGGTACATGCATCGCGCCGACGACGCCCGCTGGACGGACGCGCAGCGACGTGCCATCACGGAACTGGCCGCCGACTTCGAACCGGAATGGGATCGGCCCGACGGCTTCAGTCCCTGGCACTACCTCGTGCTGGACCGGACCGGTGCCGACGGCGAGTACTTCTACGACCGGCCGGTGGTGATCCTCTCCGACGCGAACTGCTTCAGTGCCACGGACATCTTCCTGGGCGCCTTCTCCGGTCGCCCGCGAATCACGCTGATGGGAAGCGCCAGCGGCGGCGGCAGCGCCCGATCGCAGCGCTTCGAACTTCCCAACAGCGGCATCCAGGTTCGGTGCGCGTCGATGGCGTCGTTCCGACCCGACGGACGACTCTACGACGGCCGCGGAATCGAAGTGGACATCGAGGTTCCGCTGCAGCCCGCCGATCACCTTCTGGGCGGGCACGATACAGTGCTTGATGCCGCGATCGAACATCTCACATCCAAGTAGCACCCGACCGGGTGCGCAGCCCCTCACGAGACCCACCATGCTCCGACTCCGCTCCACCGTCGCACTCGGCCTGTTGCTGGCCCTTCCGGCCTGCACCACATCCTTCCGGACATCCGACCTCGACGGAACCTGGATCGGCCGTGACCACACCATCAACTCGCGTGGGCAGTCCGTGACCAGCAAGGAGATCGTGCTGCAGGTCGACGACAACGGTCTGATCAACGGAACGACGACCTGGGCGCTGATCGACGGCGCGGGCGGCAACGACGGCGATGCGCCGGTCGCCGGCGACACCGAGGACATCATCGGCGTCTTCGACGCCACCAGCGGGGAGTTCTACCTGGTCGAGACCGAGGAACGCGGATTCTGGCGTGGACGCATGCTGTCCCGGGACCGGATCCAGGCGTTCCTCGTGCAGTCGGGTGACAAACCCGTTGCGGCGGTGGTCCGGTTGCAGCGTCGCACGGACTGAGGAAACCCGTCGGACCGTATCTCCCGAGCCGATCGACGGTCTACCGATCGGTCAGGAGCACCCCTTCGCCGACGAGACCGGGGCCGAAGGCCATGGCCACCGTGGGGAGTCGGCCTCCACCGTCGAGCAGTTTCTTGAGAATCCACAGAACCGTGGACGAGGACATGTTGCCCTGCTCGGCGAGCACGCCCAGCGACGGGGCCAGCAGCGGTTCGGACAGACCAAGCCCCCGCCGAACGCCTTCGAGAATGTCCCGCCCCCCGGGATGGATGGCCCAGGAACCGATGTCCCCGATGCACAGGCCGCGTTCGCCCAGCCACGTCGTGATCCACTCGGAGACCGATCGCTTCAGGACGATCGGCACTCTGGGGGAAAGTCGCATCTCGAACCCACGGTCTCCGATCCGCCACGTCATGAGGTCGGACGTGCCGGGAAACAGACGACTGGTGAAGCAGTCCAGCACGGGACCGTGGTGGTCCCGGGAGACCACGGCCGAGGCCGCACCGTCGGCGAAGATCGCGTTGGCGACCGCCTGATCCCGAAGCGGTGCCGCAACGTGGTAGTGGATGCTGCAGATCTCCACGCACACCAGAAGTACGACGTTCGACGGATTCTCCGCCGCGAAGGCCCGGGCCACCGCCAGCCCGTTCAGGGCACCGTGGCACCCCATGAACCCGATGTTGGCTCGAGCCACATCGTTGGGCAACTCGAGTTCGTCATGCAGTCCGCGCCAGACGCCGGGCGATTCAGCGCCGGTGCAGCTGACGGTCACGAGATGGGTGATGCGTTCCGGATCGACCTGCGCCGATGCCAGTGCCGCGCGGGCGGATCGACTCGCCAGCGCCAGCGCCGCCGGGCGGTAGTGCTCGAGCCGCTGGGAGGTGCTGGCGCCCCCCTGCCGCACCGGCTCGATGATCCGCTCCTGAAGTGCTCGGGAACCGAAGAGCAGGGACCGTGAATCGATGCGCACATCGGAGTACAACTTCGCCAGTTCGTCCCGATCCAGCGGAGTCTCCGCGGCGCGGGCGATCTCCAGACCGTCCTGCGAAGAGCAGACGGTATCCGGGGCCGCGATGCCGAGTCCGTTGATGCGTACCGGGGACGGCATGGCTAGTTCCAGCAGACCTTTCGCGACATCCATCGACCGATCGGCCGGGTTCGTCCCAGACGAAGCAGCGGCTTGAGCAGGCGTGGACGTCGAATCGTCGCTCCGACCAGCCGGCAGGTCAGATGCCGCCGACGCAGCAGCGTCGCGCAGCTCCGGTGCCAGGACGGTCCGACCGGACGTCCCTCGAGCAGGTCGCGTACGAACGGCGCCGTCCGTATCGCGCAGTGGATGCCCCAGCTCATTCCTTCACCGGTGAAGGGCTCGATGTAGCGCATCGCGTCGCCGAGGACGAGGACCCGACCACCGGCCGCGCGGCGACGGTGCCGCCGCAGGTGCGAGACCCCCTGCCATCGGATGCCATCGAGCGCCTCCGATCGGACCCCGCTTTCGTCGAGCATGCGGTGCAGCAGACCGGATCGTCCCAGCGTCCTGACCGCGGCCGGATCCAGGGCGGCCGCCAGGACCGAGGCTCCACCGGCCAGGGGAGCGATGCCCAGATACCCCGCGGCCGAGGTGAACATCCGGACGCGGTCGTCGGGTGCCGGACCGTCGAATGCATCGACGATGGCTCCGATGCCGACGTGGCTGCCGGCCTCCACGACCCAGTCGAACTCCCGACGGTGGGACAACGCGGTTCCGTGCAATCCATCGGCGACCACGATCGCCCCGGGCGTCAGCACCGTACGTTCCGTGCCGCGGGTGAGCACCACGGAATCGTCCGCCCGGACGGTGGCCGACGTCGAGTCGACGAAGGTTCCGCCCAGCTGCTGCACGCGTTCGATGAGGTTGCGGTCCAGTTTCGATCGATCGATCACCCGGTAGGCGGGCAGTGGAAGGGTCGCCGAAAACCCGCGGGTGACGATTTCAATTCGATCCACCGACCGCGGATTGGATCGGGACAGTGCCGGTCCCAGTCCGCATTGGTGCAGTCCGTCCGCGCCGGCGGGCGCAAGGCATCCTCCGCAGACCTTGGCGCGGGGAAATGCGGACCGTTCGACGATCAGCGTCCTGTACCCGTCGTTGAGCAGGGTCGCCGCGGCGGCACAGCCGGCGGTGCCCGCCCCGATGACCAGCACCTCCCAGGTGCCGGATGCGGCCTCGATCAGGGTGTCCGACGAATTCACGAGGGTGACCATGTGAGAACCATCCGTCTGGGAAAGACATGACGCACCCGAGCCCGGTCGAGTCCGGCCTCGGACGCCAGGGACCGCAGTTCCTCCGAACTGAACGCCGCCCGCACGCTGCGAACGGCATCGACGTGCACCACGTCCGACCTCGTGAGGATACGCGGCACGATCCGCGCCAGCAGCAGATTCGTCCGATCACGTCGCAGATCGTTGACGATCAGCAACCGGGTGGCGATCCGCGACGCGTCCCGCAACACCCCGACGACTGCGTTCTCATCCAGATGATGCAGAAAGAGGTTGCACAGGACCACGTCGAACGGTCCCAGCCCGCCGAGGCCGCCTCCGGTGACATCGAGGGACTCGTAGCGCATCGCCACCTCGGCCGCCGCCGCGCGTTCGAGAGCGACGCGGCGGGCCAGCGGACTGACGTCGCATCCCACCAGCTCGAGGCGACGTCCGCAGGCCTTCGCCCGACCGGCCAGTCGGATCGGTATGGCACCGTCACCCGATGCGATGTCCAGCATCGACAGGGACGTGGCGCCCCGGTCGAACAGCGTTCGCAGGTACGGCCAGATGGTCCGCTCGACGCCGGACACACGGTTGATTCGGTGCAGGCCCTGCAGCGCCCGCCGGTGCCGCCGGTCATCGAGCGCGGGATCATCCATCAATTCGGGGATCAGGTGACGCTGCATGCCTTCATCCTATCCGTCGAGCGCACCTTCGACTGCCGTGTTCACAGGAGCATGGCCCAGCACCAGAACCAGATCCCACCGGCGAGATACAGCAGGGAGATCGCCATGATGTTGAGCAGGAACTGACGGCGAACCGATGAAGCCAGTGCCATGACCGAAGCCACCACGGCCACGACGGAAAGCAGCCACGCCAGATGCAGACCGACGACTGCAAGCCAGAACTCCGGCACGTACTGGTAGACGACGTCGAACTGGAGGTTGCCCCAGACCATGGAAACGTCATCCGCAGTCGCCGGTCCTGATCCGGTCGGAACCCCCTGCTCTTCGAATGCACCACGGGAGCGGTGCTCCATGCCGGCGGCTCCGGGTTGGGCCGTCTGCAGGCGACTGCCGGCATCCAAGGCCAGCAGGAGCAGAAAACCACTGACGAATGCCAATGCACACCACAATACGAAGGCGTACTTTGCAACGAAGAACGTCGAGCTGGACCTGCTGTCCGTATCCATCAACGGACTGTACCGCGGATCATCTGGCCACGAATACAAAGTCCGCAGTCTTGAGGTTATCGGTAATTTTCTTGCGTGGGACCTCGAGTCGCACTCTAATGATCGTTTGAGGAC